>DAIESF010000234.1 GCA_027346425.1 Gemmatimonadota bacterium
CCGGCGAGCACGAGGTGCGCAGCGCGACCATCGAACTCAAGATCCCCGCGGCACGTTTCGACGAGGCACTCGCCGGGCTCAAGCCGATCGGGACCGTGGAGTCGGCCAACGCCACCGCCGAAGATGTGGGGGAGGAGTACGTCGACCTCTCGGCGCGCGTCGCCAACGCCCGCCGCCTCGAAGCGCGCCTCATCACCCTCCTCGCCACCCGCACCGGAAAGCTCGAGGACGTGCTCAACGTGGAGCGCGAACTGGCCCGCGTGCGCGAGGAGATCGAGCGGTACGACGGGCGGCTACGCTTCCTGCGCAGTCGCGTGGCCACCAGCACCCTCGTCGTCACGGTGCACGAACGCGCACCGCTGGTGAGCCCGACTCCGGGCGAGAGCGTGATCGGGGAGGCGTTCAAGGACACCTGGCGCAACTTCGTACGCTTCATCGCCGCATTCATCGCCTCGTTAGGGATCGTTGTCCCGCTCCTCGTGCTGGCCGGGGCCGGGGTGTGGGGATGGCGGCGCTTCCGCCGCGGGCGGGGCACCCGCTCACAGGGAGCGCCCCCTTCCAAGTAGGGTACGCCGCGACCATTCAGCCGATCACGACGGCGCCTCCCGCTCGGGGGCGTCGTCCACCTTCGGGAGGCTATCGGGGGTGCCGTGGCGATTGCGACTCGACGCCACCGCGTCGCCACCGCAGTTTGGTGGCAGCCGCGAGGGGTGCTCCCCCCTCGCCCTCTTTCCCCGCTTCTCTTCCCGACGCCATGGCCACCACGGCACCTCCACGCGAGCCGGCTTCCGCCAGCGACATCGACGCCCCGGACGAAAACGGGCACCGCCCCTTCATCCCGCCGTCGCAGTCCCCGGTCGAGCTGACCATCGGTGCGATCATCCTCGGATGCATTCTCGGGTTGGTCTTCGCCGCGTCGTCGGTCTACCTCGCACTCAAGGTCGGGCTCACGGTCAGCGCCTCGATCCCGATCGCCGTCCTCTCGATCACGATCTTCCGCTACGTGCAGAAGGCGTTCGGCTGGGAGTCGTCGATCTTGCAGAACAACATCGTGCAGACCACCGGTTCGGCCGGTGAGTCGATCGCCGCGGGGGTCGTCTTCACCCTCCCGGCGATCCTGTTGATGGGGTACAACCTCCCGTGGACCAACGTGGCGGCGATCGCCCTCGTCGGCGCCCTGCTGGGCATCCTGTTCACGATCCCCATCCGTCGCTCGCTCATCGTCAAGGAGCACCACACCCTCAAGTATCCCGAGGGGACGGCGTGTGCCGAGGTGCTCATCTCCGGTGAAAAGGGCGGCATTCAGGCCCGAACCGTCTTCCAGGGATTCGGACTCGGCGCGCTGTACAAGTTCCTCAACTCGGGGATGAAGTTGTGGGCCGAGGTCCCGCGGAAGGCGTTCGAGCGAATCCGCCCCGACGGGGCCAAGGAACTGTTCGGTGAGATTCGCGCCGAGATCTCGCCCGAGCTCACCGGCGTCGGCTTCATCATCGGGCCTCGGATTGCCGGATATCTCTTCGCTGGCGGCATGATCTCGTACTTCGTCCTCATCCCAGCCATCAAACTCTTCGGGATGAGCGCCACGCAGAAGATCCTCCCCTACGACACGCAGCTCATTCGCGACATGGATGCGACCGCGGTGCGAGGGAACTACATCTTCTTCATCGGCGCCGGCGCGGTGACGATGGCCGGCATCATTTCGCTGGTACGGTCGTTCCCCACCATCTGGTCGGCGCTCACCGCCGGACTGGGGAGCATGAAGGGGCTGTCGGCGTCGGCCGGGACGCGGCGCACCGAGCAGGACCTCCCGATGTCGTACGTGATCGGCGGGTGCGTGTTACTGATCGGGGCGATGGTGACGCTCCCCCAGATCGGGATCAACCTGTTCGGGGCGATCCTCGCCGTCGTCTTCGGCTTCCTCTTCGCCACCGTGTCGAGCCGCGTCGCCGGGCAGATCGGGGCGAGCTCGAACCCGATCTCCGGGATGACGGTGGCCACCGTCCTCATGACCGCCCTGTTGTTCCTGGCGGTGGGGTGGACGGGAATCGAGCATCGCGTCCTTGCGCTGTCGATCGGTGGCGTCGTCTGCGTGTCGGCCGCCGTCGCCGCCGCAACGTCGCAGGACCTCAAGACCGGCTACCTCGTGGGGGCCACACCCAAGCGCCAGCAGATCGGCCTGGTCTTCGGCGCGGTGACCTCGGCGATTCTCGTGGGCGGGATCATCCACTTCCTCAACGACGCCAAGACGACGATCGTGACGCGCGCATTCCCCGGCGTCGCGGTGCACGACATCGAGGCGGCGCCGATGATGGGGCCCGATGGCAAGGAGTACCGCGTTGGCCACCTCTACGAGCAGACGGGGACCGCGCCGGCCGGGAAGTACCTCGTCGACAACAGCGGGGCGATCGCCTATCTCGTCGACCCGGGAATTGGCGGGCGCGAAACCAAGGGGGCCGATGGGCGCGAAGTGGAGAAGCTCGATTCGCCCAAGTCGCAGATCATGTCGCTCGTAGTCGACGGAATCCTGACGCAGAAGCTCCCTTGGGGGCTGATCATGATCGGCGTCTTCCTCGCCATCGCCCTGGAGATCCTCGGCCTCCCCTCGCTCCCCATCGCAGTGGGAGCCTACCTCCCGATCTCCACCTCGGCGACAATGTTCATGGGGGGGATCGTGCGGTGGCTCATCGATCGCAAGCTGTCGCCGCAGGAGCGCGAGGGGCCCGAGGCCGAGAGCGGCCCCGGGGTCCTCTTCTCGTCGGGGCTCATCGCCGGCGGAGCGATCATGGGGGTCATCCTCGCCGCACTCGCTGCCAAGCGCCTCGACGGCGCCTTCAACATGGAGGAGGCCGTGGGCGCGTTAGGCGGCAACCCGGTCTTCGCGATGGTGGTGTACGTGGCGATGATCGCCATTCCGCTCTATCTCGTTGCACGGCGGCGCAAGGCGTAGGACGCCGGGGCGCAGAGAGGGAAGAATGACGCCCCCCTGCTCTCCCGCTCCCCGCGAATTCGGCGCACATTCCTTCCACCGGGGGGCGCGGCATTCCCGCGCTCCCCGTTCCGTCTTCACCCCCGATACTCCGATGACGCGCTCGCTCCTGCTCGCGACCTCACTCTGTGCCCTGGCCTCCATCGCCGGCGC
>DAIESF010000247.1 GCA_027346425.1 Gemmatimonadota bacterium
GTAAGGACCGGGAAGACTTCGCGCTCGAAGAAGAGGTTCATCGCCTGCAGCTCGTCAGGCGTGAGCGCATCCATTTCCACCAGGCAGATTCCGTGTCGCTCGAGCGCGGGGAGGAGCACGTCGTGGAGGCATGCATGCTGCTGCGCGATCAGCTCGCGCACCTTCACCTCGATCGCCTCGAGCTGCGACGCCGGCGACATGCCGTCCGCGGGCGCCTGCTGCACGCCGGCCGCCACCTGCCGCCGGAGCCCGGCGACCCGCACCTGGTAAAATTCGTCGAGGTTGGTGCTGAAGATGGAGAGGAACTTGAGGCGCTCGAGCAGTGGGGTGCGCTCGTCGAGGGCCTCGTGCAACACGCGCGCGTTGAACTCGAGCCAGGAGAGCTCGCGATTCAGGAAGAGGGCGGGCGCGACAGCGTGCTCGATCATGGGGGCGTGGGCGTGGGCGGCGCGTTCATCACGCCGGAATTCCGTCCTGCAAGCTAATGACGGAGTGGCATCCAGCGTGTCACAAAGGTGCCACGACAGCCGAGGCCGTGTCTAGCCAACTGTATGCCCCGTCAGCGGTTAGGCAGCGTTTTCCGTGCCTTCGCTCGCTATCCGGTAATCGGCAAACAGGGAATCGAAGACCCGCGCCCAGCTGCGGTCTGCCGCGACCGACACCCCGGCGCGCCCTGCCGCGCGCCGAAGCGCCGGGTCGCGCCCCCATCGTGCGATGTGCGCCGCCAGCTCTCGCGGCTCGCCGGGCGTATAGAACGATCCCGCCCCGCGCCCTAGGAGCTCGCGCGCGACAGACGTATCGGCGACGACCACGGGGAGTGCGCTCGCCATCGCCTCGAGCATCACGTTGCCGAAGGTGTCGGTCGTGGAGGGAAAGACGAACAGGTCGGCCGAGGCGTAGAGTCGCGATAGCTCCTCGCCTTCGCGGCGTCCCGTGAAGACGACACCATCTCCCGCGCGCGCCCGGCACGCGTCCAAGTCGGGGCCATCACCAACGATCAACAGCCGGCAGGGCGGCGCGTCGGGGAGTTGGTGCAGCAGGCGCATCGCGTCAATCAGGTCGTCCAGCCCCTTCTCCCGCGCGACGCGCCCCACGTAGAGCACGACCAGCTCGGTGTCGCGCAGTCCCAGCAACCGGCGCATCTCCATCGAACGCCAACGGGGAGCGAAGACGGTCGTGTCCACGCCCCGCCCCCATACCGCCGTGCGCTGGAAACCGCGCCCCTCCAGCTCGTGCGCCACTGCGGCGGTCGGGCAATAGGTGCGCCGGGCCCCGTTGTGGAACCAGCGGAGATAATGCCAGCCGGCGCCCCTCAGCGCGCCCAACTGGTAGAAGCGGGCGTAGGCCGTGAAGTGCGTGTGATACGAAGACACCAGCGGGATCCCGGCCAGCTTTGCCGCGTGTCGCCCGGCCAGCCCCATGCCAAAGGGAGTGGCGACATGGACCAACGAGGCCCCCCAGGCGCGCAACGCGCGCGCCAGTCGCCCGCCGCCGGGGGCCGCCAGGCGCAGTTGCGGATACGCCCAAAAGGGAATGCTCGGCGCGCGGTGCACCCCGTCGGCGAGGGCCGCTGCGGGATCGCTCGTAGTGAAGACCTCCACTGCCGCCCCGCGCTCGCGCGCTGCCGCGACGAGGCGGTCCAGTGTGCGGGTCACCCCGTTCACCTGGGGACCGAACGTGTCGGTGAACAGCGCCAGCCTCACGCCATCCATCGCCACGGTGTTGCCGGTGACGCGGCGCGACGCGCCCACGCGATCGGCCGCGTGCCACACCAGAGCGGGTGGTGCGATGTTCGGGGAGGACTCGCGCGGTCGCGCGCCGAGCGGCTCCAGGACCGGCGCCTCCCATGCGCGCGGCGCCACGCGCGTCGCCGTTCCGTCGCTCATGCCGCCACCCGTTTACGACGCGTCACAGTGGCGAGGGTGGCGTACCCGTCACCGCCCTCCACCTCGAGCCATCGGGCCAGTGACCGCTCGAGCGACGCGCGGGTGGTCGGGTCGTCCATGTCCGTCGGGTGCAGCGCAAGACGGACAAGCGGGTGGTGGCGTTGCAGCTGCCAGCGCGCGTCGGCCACCAGCGATGACATCCGGGCGCGCCACGGCGCGCGCGCGCTCCAGCGGAGCGCCGGCGATCGCAGCGCCACGGCTTCGCGCAGCAGGAAGATGTGGCGCTCGTCCTCGGCCAACGCCAGCCCGGCGTCGCGCGCCGCCTCGCGGGTTGCCGCGCGCGCCAGCCATGCCGGGGGGACGAAGCCGATCGGCGACAGCCCGCAGCGCGCCAACATCCGCAAGCCACGGTCGATGCGCGCGCGCGCCGCCGCGTAGTCGAGCGAGATGAACTCCCCCTCGCGCGCCGTGCGTCCCACCGCACGCCAAGCGTCGAGGGGGGCGCGCACCGTGTCGGTCTCATCGTGCCGCTCCCCGTGCAGGAAGATCCGAGCTCCCTGGTCCACGCGCGCGAAGATCCAGTCGGTGAAGCGTCGGTCGCGATCGAGCGGATGAGCCCCGTGCCAGTCCGGGACCGCGAGGAGCGCCGGGCGTACGCCGTAGTCGAAGCAGAGCGACCAGAGCTCGCGCAACTGGGGCGCGAACGGCGGGGCGACATCGTGCAGCGAAACAAGCACGGTCATGACTGCAGGACCTCGCGATATAGAGTGAACAGGCGATCGAACACGGTGGACCAGCCGTGCTCGCGCTCCGCATGTGCGCGCCCCCGCTGCCCCATCGCCTCCCTGTCGGCGCCCAGCGCCTCGATCACCGCGCGCGCCATGTCGCGCGGCGCACCGGGTGCGTACCCCACGCCGGCGTCGGCACGTTGGACCAGTTCCCATCCGCCGCCAGCTGCAGGCGTCACCACCCGAACCCCGCTTGCCATCGCCTCGAGTGCCGCGAGCCCGAAGGTCTCGGTCTCTCCCGGCGACAGGTAGGCATCGGCGGCGCCGTGCAGGCGCGCCACCGCATCGCGATCCCCCTGGAAGGGGAGCCACGTGACCGACGCCTCGGGGCGCCGCAGGCGCAGCGCCCGCTCCTCTTCCCCCGCCCCGGCGATGACCAGGCGCGCCCCCGTCGCCCGCTCGACCTCGCGCCACCCGTCGAGCACGACCTCGAGCCGCTTCTCCCGCGCCAGGCGCCCCACGTAGAGCACAACGGGACGGTCCAAGGGGAGCCCGAAGCGATGGCGGGTACGCGCCCGCGCCGCGCGCCGACTCGGATGGAACTGTGCGAGGTCGACGCCTAACGGGACGAGGCTGACGCGCTCGATGCCGAGCCGGCGCAGCTCATCGGCGGCGAACGCCGATGCCACGATGGTGGTGCGAAAGAGCCGATTGAGGAGGCGGAGGTAGCGCCCCACCGCTCCGTGCCATGCCCCCCGCGCCATCCGGCGCAGCGCCAGCGACCCCGGAAGCGCCGCAAGGCTGGTGTGGTGAAAGGCGACCATCGGGGCCCCGAGCCGGCGCGCGGCGAGCGCCGTCACCCACGGCACGAAGAACGGCGAGCCGACCTCGATGATGTCGGGGCGCTCGTGCTCTAGCACGCGCCGGGTGGTGCGCGTGGCGAGGAGGAAGCGATAGGCCGTCTGCGTGGGGATCAACGGTCCGCGCAAGCGATAGGTGCGCACGCCATCGCCTAACGCGACTCCGTCGAATGGCCCCGGCGCCACCAGCACGTGCCGCAACGCGTCATGCGCCGCGACGTGGCGCGCCTTCTCCCCCAAATACGTCCTCACCCCGCCGCTCCCCTCCCCGACCCACTTGGTGATGTCCAGGACGGTGAGGGTGGCCTGCGGGCGATCCCGCGCAGGGAGCGACGCGCGCGCGAGCGGGAGCCGGGTCGTCTCCGCCACAGCGGGGAGCAGAACCGTCGGAGTGGGAGCCGCCTCCCGTACCGTCTCCCCACGCACGTCCGTCACCCTCCCGACAGCGCGAGGGCGGTGAGCACCGCCAGCCCCTGTCCCGCCAGGACGTCGCCCGGGTAATGCACCGCCAACGCCACGCGGGAAAAGCCGACGATCACGGCCAGCGTCGCATAGAGCGGCGCGAGTGACGGGACCACGGCGGCGTAGCCTAACGCCACCGACATCGCCGCCGCCGCATGTCCCGACGGAAACGAGAAGCGATCGGGCTCGGCGATCAGCGTATCGCAGGAGGTGCCGCGCGAGGGGCGGGGCCGCCCCACGGTTCGCTTGACCAGCTGCACCAGGACGTGCGAGATGACGAGGATCGTCAGCGCCCGCAGCGCCCCATCGCGCCAGGCGCCGCCGATCGCCAGCGGTGCGAGCGACACCCCGATCGTGAAGCGCGCGCCACCCAGGTGTGTCAGCGTCCGCCACAGCTGGCGTGTGCGCACCGGAGTCTCCTCCTGCAGGGCGAGGCGGAGGAAGAGTGCCCGATCGCCGCGCCCTATCCGTGCAAGTATCGACTCGGCCATGTGAGGAAATGTCTGGAGGGCGTGTCGCGGATGACCTATGAGGCCGCGACGAATCGGTAACGCTCGTGTCCTGCCGCCGACTGCCCCACGCGTCCCGCGCCGCTGGTGGGGTGGAACGCCTCGACCAGCGCCCGGCCGGCATACTCCTGAGGAACGTCCGCTCCCATCGCCCACGCAACCGTCGCGGGGACGTCGAGGAGCGAGGACAGCGGTGCCAACTCACCGGACACCACCCGTCCGCCGGCCAGCACGAGCGGGATCGTGCGGTCGTGCGGATGGGCGGAGTCGTGGTCCCGGGCCACCGCGCCGCCGCCCCCGTGGTCGGCCATCGCCACCAAGAGGGTGCCGGGGTCGCGCGAGGCGCCCGACACGAGGTCGAGCATACCTAACGATTCGTCCGTGCGCCGCACCGCCGCCGCATATGCGCGCGATGTCCACCCGTGGGCATGACCGGCGCGATCGGCGTCGGGCCAGTGGAACAGGAAGAACCCCGGTTCCTCCCGCTCCAGGGACGCCCGCGACGCGGCGAGGATCCCCGTCGAATCCTTTCCGCGGAAGGTGGCCCGCGTCACCCCCAGCGTCCGCGCCAGTCGGGTCGCCAGCGCGCCGTACCCGAACGGCAGCGCGGCCAGGAAGGCATGCGTCGCAATGCCCTGCGCCGCCAGCAGGCGCGGGAGCGGCTGCAACGCCGCCCGGGGACGCGGCACGCTGAACCGGTCGCTGACCAGGCCGTGGTCCGCCGGCCGCACACCAGTGAGGAGCGATCCCATGGCTGCGGCCGTCACCGAGGGGGCCACGGTCTGCGCGCTGAAGGTGGCGGCACCGCGCCGCGCCAGCCGCGTCAGGTGCTCCATGTGGAAGAGAGGGACGGCGTCGGCCCGCAGGCCGTCGAGCACGACCACGATCACGCGTGACAGCCTGGGCGATGCGGCCATCGGGGCTCCACCGTTGGGGTTCGCAGAACGCACGCCCCGCATCCTCGTTGCCGCACGTCATCACTAGGCCACGCCCGCGTCGCGCTCACGTAACGACGCCCGGCCTCGGCCTTCACGCGCACGCGCACGCGCCACACGCGCACGCGCACGCGCCTCGCGCGCACCCGCCTCACGCGCCGTCCCGGCATCGTGACGGGCGCGTCACGGTGTCGTGACGGGCCCAAGCCACTCATTCATGCGATGGCGTCACCGGTCACCGCTGCCTGACGAGTCACTCCTTCCACGCGCCCATGCCCGCTCTCTCGCGTCCCCGCCTCCTCGTCTGCACCGACACGTACCCGCCGCAGGTCAACGGCGTCTCGGTCGTCACGTCGCTCTCCGTCGTTGGGCTTGCGGCGCGCGGGTGGGAGGTGGCGGTGGCCGCACCGCGCTACCCCGCCGGCATCCGCGACGCCTTCGCCGCCGACGCCTGGCGCAACGGGGCCGGCGAGCTCCTCCTCCTCCCCAGCGCCCCGCTCCCCTTCTACCGGGACATCCGCCTCTCGCTGCCAAACGCCTACGCCATGGCCCAGCTCATCGACCGCCACCGGCCGGACCTCGTGCACTGCGCCACCGAGTTCTCGATCGGATGGCTGGGGCAGGCCATGGCGCGGCGGCGCGATCTCCCGGTCGTCACGTCGTACCACACCGACTTCTCGCGCTACACCGACGCCTATGGCGTCCCATGGTTGCGCCCGGCGGTAGCCGCTCACCTGGCCCGCTTTCACCGGCGTGCCAGGCGCACCTACACACCATCTGCACCTGCCGCGGGCGACCTGCGCGCCCTCGGCGTCCGCGACGTCGAGGTGTGGGGGCGCGGCGTCGACACCGCGCGCTTCCATCCCCGGCACCGCAGCGAACCGCTCCGGAGCGCCTACGGGAGGCGCGACACCTTCCTCTTCCTTCACGTCGGGCGCATGGCCGCCGAGAAGGGAGTCGACGTCATCCTCAGCGCCTTCGCCCGCGCCCGCGCACAGCTCCCCTCCGGGGCGGCGCACCTCATCGTGGCAGGGGCTGGCCCCCGCGCCGACACCCTGCGCGCGCTCGGCGGCGATGACGTGACCTTCCTCGGCAACCTGGACCGGGAGCAGATCCTCCCCCGCCTCTACGCCAGCGCCGACGCCTTCGCCTTCTCGTCGGTCACGGAGACGCTGGGACTCGTCATCCTCGAGGCGATGGCGAGCGGCCTCCCGGTGGTCGCCACGCCGGCCGGCGGAGTCGCCGACCACCTGCGCGACGGGATCAATGGGATTGCCGTCCCCGCGCTCGACGCGGATGCGATGGCCCAGGCGATGGTCGCCCTCGTCCTCGACCGCGACCGGGCGCTGACGTTAGGCGCCGGGGCGCGCGAGACCGCCGAGGCCCTCGACTGGTCGCACGAACTCGATCGCCTCGATGCGTCCTACCGCAGCGTCCTCGGGGAACGGCCTGAGCACGCGCGTAGCGGCCGGCGCGTAGCGGCCGGCGCCTAACGACCGGCGGCCACGCGCATCGGTGTGTCGCTCCCGAGCAGCACTGCCCGCTCGCGCAACGCCTCCAGTTCCCGCCACGAGAGCTCGTCCCACGTCGAGGGGTAGTCGCGCAACACGAGCGTCGTCCCGCGCGAGAGGAAGTACAGCCACCCCGGCGTATTACCGGCGCCGGGCTCGCGTCCCCCCGCATCGAACGCCGGCGCAGCGCTCGGCGATGGCGTTGCGAGGGGTGCCCCCAACTCGCACACCTGCCATGAAAATCCGACACGATCGATGAACCGCCGTACACCGTGCATGTCCGAACTCCTCCTGGCGCGGCGTCGCGCGCTCCGCAGACACTGAACGCTCGCCCGCGAAAGGGGTGGCGGCCATGCCCCGGGAGGGACTGTTACACGCCTCGTTACACGCTTCGTTACCATCGCGCGCCTTGACAGCGGTGCGCCACCGGCGACGGTGCGCCGCCTCGTGCGCGGGGGCGCCGCCGGTCGCGGAAGTGCCCCGCCTAGAGCGGGTTCACGCGCTCGAGGAGCACGAGGCAGAGCGCCGAGATCGCCGCCGCCGCGGGGATCGTCATGATCCACGCCCAGACGATGCGACCGGCGATCCCCCAGCGCACCGCGCTCAGCCGTGACGTCGCCCCCACGCCCATGATCGCCCCGGTAATGGTGTGCGTCGTGCTGACCGGAATGCCGAACATCGTGGCGAGGGGGATGGTGAAGGCGCCAGCCGTCTCGGCGGCGCTCCCTCCAACCGGGCGCAGCTTCGTGATGCGGCTCCCCATGGTGTGCACGATGCGCCACCCGCCGAAGAGCGTCCCGAGGGCGATCGCGCTATACGCCCCCATCTCCACCCACAGCGGGACGCTATCGCCGGTCGGGAGGTAGAGGTGGCGCAGCACGCCGCTCTCGTGGGCGAAGGCCGCATTGCTGGACACGAGGAGTCCGACGATGATCCCCATCGTCTTCTGCGCATCGTTGGCGCCGTGCGAAAGCGAAAAGAGCGCGGCGCTCCCTAACTGTACCTTGCGGAACTCGCGTCCACCCGGTGTGGCGCGACGTTCCGGAATGCCCAGTAGATCCCCGTCATCAGGATGAAGCCCGACACCATCCCGATGATCGGCGAGAGGAAGATGAAGATGCTCGTCTTCGTCCACCCGGCGACGATGATCGCCCCCCCGCCCCCCGCCTTGGCAACCGCCGCCCCCGCATACCCGCCGATCAACGCGTGTGACGAGCTGCTCGGCAGCCCGAACCACCAGGTGATGAGGTTCCAGACGATCGCTCCGAGCAACCCGCCAAGGATCACGTTGGGGGTGACGATCGAGACGTCGATCATCCCCTTCCCGATCGTCCTGGCAACCGCCGTCCCCACGGTGAACGCGGCGACGAAGTTGAAGAAGGCCGCCCAGACCACCGCGGTGAGCGGGCTCAGGACGCGCGTCCCGACAATCGTGGCGATCGAGTTCGCCGAGTCGTGGAAGCCGTTGATGAAGTCGAACAGGAACGCGATCAGGATGATCGCGAGGATGTAGGTGACCACGGCCTACGAGTTCTTCAGGGAAATGCTTTCGAGCACGATCGCCGCCGTCTGGCAGCGATCCAGCGTCTCCTCGATCGTGTCGTAGATCTCCTTCCATTTCATCACGTCGAGCGGATCGGGGTGCCCCTTGAAGAGCTCCCCCATCGCATCGTGATACACGGTGTCGCCTTCCGCTTCCAGTCGCTTGACCTCGCGCGTGCTCACCGCCACGGCGCGCGGATTCTTGATCTCGACGACCGCCTTCTCCAGGTGGCGCACCGACTCCACCAGGATCTCGCAGAGCTTGCGCGCCGGGTCGCGCATCTCCGTCAGGTGGAACATCCGTGCCCGGCGCGCCGTCCCGTCGATCAGGTCGACGACGTTGTCCAGCTCCTGCGTGAGGCTGTGAATATCCTCGCGGTCGAGCGGGGTGATGAAGCTCTTGGCGAGGCGGGTGCTCACCTCATACGCGATGTGATCGGCCTCGTGCTCCACGTCCTTGATGGCGGCGACGATCTCGTCGATGCGCCCGGGCTGCGTAAAGAGGTCGCGGAGCAGCGCCGCCGCCTTGATGAGCTTCGAGGACAGCTCGTTGAAGAGGTCGAAAAAGCCTTCGTCCCGAGGAATCAGGCGGAATGACACAGGGAGTCTCTTGCAGGTGACGACGACTGGCTGCCCGAGCAT
>DAIESF010000248.1 GCA_027346425.1 Gemmatimonadota bacterium
CCCGTTGCTCGTTCATCCGCTCGAAGAGGTCGAACGGGTAGTAGATCTCGCCGCGGACCTCCACGCGGCGCGGGAAGCCGTCGCCGCGCAGGCGGAGCGGGACGTTGCGAACGGTGCGGATGTTCGGCGTCACGTCTTCGCCCACCGTCCCGTTTCCTCGCGTCGCCCCCACGACGAGGAGGCCGTCCTCGTACAGGAGCGAGACGGCGGCGCCGTCGATCTTGAGCTCGGCCGAGTAGCCGGCGTGCCGCACGTCCTCCCCCGCCAGGCGCACGAGCCGCTCCTCCCATGCCACCAGCTCCTCGTTGGAGAAGGCGTTGTCGAGCGACAGCATGGGGACCCGGTGCGTGTGCTTGGGAAACGCGCTTACCGGCGCCGCCCCGACCCGCTGAGTGGGCGAGTCGGGGGTGCGCAACTCGGGGTGTTCGCGCTCGAGTGCTTGCAGCTCACGGAACTGCCGGTCGTACTCCGCGTCCGAGAGCGTGGGGCGGTCGAGCACGTAGTACTCGTACGAGGCGCGCTCCAGCAGCGTGCGCAGCTCGGCGGCGCGATGAGCGGGGGCGGACATCAGAGGGGCAGAAGACGAGAAGACGAGAAGGCGAGAAGACGAGACGGAGCGTAGGCGGAAACAATGCGAAAACGGGTCCGGCGACAAGCGCCGGACCCGTTCCATTCCGCATGCGAGGGACTACTCCGCCCCTTCTCCGTCCGCTTGCCCCTCTCCCTCGCCTCCCTCAGAGAGCCCGCCCTGCAGGAGGAAATTCTCCACGAAGAAGAGTCCGGGCTCGCCAGCGCGGCGCACCATCCGCAGGAGGGTGTCCATGCTCGAGACCTCCTCACGCTGCTCGTTGATGAACCACTCCAGCGCGTTCTTGGAGAGGTGGTCGCTCTCCTTGATCGCCAGGTCCATGAGGGCGTTGATCTGCTTCGTGACCCGCAGCTCGGATTCGAGCGACAACTTGACCGCATCCTCGGCGGACTTGAAGGTGGCGCGTGGCGCCGGGATGGCGGGGATCTTGGGGGTCGTTCCGGCGTCGACGAGGTACTTCACGAAGCGCATCGCGTGGTCGCGCTCTTCGGCCGCCTGCCGATAGAAATGCTTGCCCAGGGCCGGGAGCCCCTCGCCATCGAAGTACACCGCGATGGCCACATACTGGTTGGACGCCGCGAGCTCGTTGCCGATCTGCTCGCTCATGGCGGCGGTCATCGCCTTGGAAATGAGCATGTCGCTTGGCTGGTTGGAGGGTGTCTGTCCGGGTGAACACGCCGGTCGCGCCGCCAGTTCCATGCGACGCCACCCTGCAAGCTAACGACGACGACCCTCTGCGCCAGCGAGGCTAGCCCTTCGCTTCTTCCCCGATCACCTGCATCGCCACCGAGACCAGGCGCTCCAACTCCTCGTCCGATTCGCGCGGGAGGAGCGTCTCGGCCCACACCTGGTCGTCGCTGCGTGCATAACGGGTCACCAATCGCCTGATGAACGCCACGAAGGCGATGCGTTCCAGCTCCAGCCTACGACGGCGCGCGGCCTCGGCGTCGTCGGCGCGTTGCACACGCTCGAAGCGATGGGCGTTGCGCAGCGCGCGTGCGGCAAGCGAGGCGATGACCTCGCAGAAGTGGATGTCACGCTCGGAGAATGGCGTCCCCTCCCGCTCGGTGCGCAGGACGATCGCGCCGATGACCGCCGTTCGCCAGCGGATCGGGACGACGACGATCGAGCGGACGTTGCGCAGGTCCAGCGCGTCGCGCACTCCTTCCAGGCGCGGGTCGCTGAGGACGTCGGGGATGAAGACGGTCTGCCCCGAGGTGAAGGCGTGCGCCAGCTCGGGATACCGGTCCAGATCGACCACGAGGTTGGAGAGTGTCGGATCCTCGTACGTCGCCACCAGGCGTACCTCGTGGTTCCCTTCGCCCGCCAGGTAGATCGAGGAGCGATCGAGCCCGAACAGGTCGCCGAGGCGCCGGGCGATACGTTGCAGCACCTCCGCCACCTGCAACGAGCTCCCCACCTCCTGCTGCAAGTCGATGACGACGAGCAACTGGTCGCGCTCGCGCGTGAGCTCGTCGACACGATCGCGGAGTTGCGTGAGTTCCCGCTCCGCCAACGGGCGGAGCGAGGCGGTGTCGAGGGACGATGGTGTCGCGAGGGACATTCGGGGGGTGGCGCGTCGCGGATGGGACGGTGGGCGCTCCGCGGAACGCGGAAGCGGGCTCACCCGTACAGACGCACCACGAGACGCGCCGGTAATCGCGTGCGCGTTACCCCGAGGGGCGCGTGCGGTTGGTCACGCGGGTCGTGTGTGGCATCATGCGTCACCGGGTTCCACGCTGCGCGATCGATTGATCAGGCGGTTGACCTCGGCCAGCACCGCGCGCGGCTCACAGGGTTTGGCGAGATAGCCGTCGCACCCCGCTGCCAGCGCGCGGTCGCGGTCGCCCGGCATGGCGTGGGCGGTGAGGGCTATCACCGGGATGTGGCTCGTCGCGTCCTCGTGCTTGAGTCGCTCCGTGACCTCCCACCCGTCGAGGATGGGGATCGAGATATCCATGAGAATGAGGTCGGGGAGCTCGCGCCTTGCCTTGGCCATCCCCTCCGCACCGTCGAGTGCCTCGCTCACCAGAAAACCGTGGTGGCGAAGGATCGTGGAGTACACGATCCGGTTGTCCTCGTTGTCCTCGACGATGAGGACCGTCCGGTCACGTCCAGTCATCCCCCCTCCTGGTCGCTTCACCGGAGGCGGCGCAGTGCCGACTCCGCCTCGCGCTTGTACGTCGGATCGTTGACGTCGGTCTGCCGACCGCGGATCACGAACTCGAACTGTTCCCGCGCCTTTGCCTTCTCGCCGATATCGGCGTAGATCTTGGCGAGATCCAGGTGATGGGTGAGCCGGTCGGGGTCGACCGCGACCGCCTTCTCCAGGTTCGCGACCGCGTCCTTCCAGTTCGCCTGCCCGAACACCTTGCCGCCTAACACGTTCTTCGCGAAGAATCGCTCGACGCCGTTGAGGCGCATGATCTCGGCGTTCCATACGCCCAGAACGTGCAGAGCACCGGGGTGGTTGGGGTCGAGCCGAAGCGCCTCGAGCGCCTGCGCGCGGATCTCGTTGGCGTATCGCACGCGGTCGCGCACGCCGAGGGTGAGGGCGTTGCGGCCGAGGGCGCGTGCGAGGTGAAAATGCGCTTCCGGATCGTTAGGGCTTGCCTCGACGGCCCGACGGGCGTATTGCTCTCCCTTCCGGAAGAGCTCCCCGCGCAGGCGGGGGTCGGATGTCTGTTCCCCGAGGTCCACGGCGGCGCGCGAGGCTTTCCCGAGCGCGTCGCCGTTCCGCGGGTCCGCGGCGACGGCCGCCTCGTACTGGCCAAGCTCGGCAGCGGAGTTGAAGGCGGCGTGCGCCTGGTCACCGAGCGCGATGTGCTCGGCGGCCGATTGCCCGCCGGCCAGCACGGGGACCAGGAAGGCGCCGGTGGTCAGCAGAAGTCGAACACGTTGCAGAAGGTACGACATGGGTCTCCACGTCTCCGCTGTAAGGCACGCAGCTGCGCGCCGTGGTTGAGGTCGTGGGGGTCAGTGATAATACCCCAGACGAGCCGCACATGCTTGCCCAGCGATTGATCGAACGAAAGCGCGACGGTGGACGGCTGACGCCTCCGGAGTGGGATGCGCTCGCCCGCGCCTACACGTCGGGGAGCATGACCGACTACTAGATGGCGGCGTTTCTCATGGCCGCCTTCATTCGCGGGCTCGACCGTGACGAAGTCGGGGCGCTGACGCGCACGATGATCGACAGCGGGCGCCGCCTCGATCTTGCCCACATGACGGCGGGGCGAATCGACAAGCACTCCACCGGTGGCGTAGGGGACAAGGTCTCGCTCGTGCTGGCCCCGCTGGTGGCGTCGCTGGGGGTCGTCGTCCCGATGATGTCGGGGCGTGGCCTCGGGCATACCGGTGGCACGCTCGACAAGCTCGAGTCCATCGCCGGCTTCCAGACGAAACTCTCGCTCGATTCCGCACGACGTCAGTTGGACGAGTTCGGTTGCGCGCTCATCGGACAGAGTGAGGAGATCGCGCCAATGGACCGGCGCATGTACGCCCTCCGCGACGCCACGTGCACGGTGGAAAGCATCCCCCTCATCGCCGCGTCGATCATGAGCAAGAAGCTGGCGGAGGGGCTCACCGGGCTCGTCCTCGACATCAAGCGCGGGTCGGGGGCGTTCCTCCCCGAACTCGAGCGGGGCCTGGAGTTGGCGAAGCTGATGATCGACCTCGGGGCCGAGCACGGCTGCCCCGTCGTGGCGCTGATCACGGCCATGGACCGCCCGCTGGGGCGCGCGTGCGGGAACGCGCTGGAGGTGGAGGAGGCCATCCACGCGCTCCGCGGTGAGGGCCCCCCCGACCTGATGCAGGTCACATATGCGTTAGGCGCGGAGATGCTCGTCCTCGCGGGTGCCGCGCCCAACACCGACACGGCGCGCCGCAAGATGGAGGTGGCGATCTCCAGCGGCCGGGCCGCCGAGATGTTCCAGCGCATCATCGCCGCGCAGGGGGGTGACCCCGCAGTGGTCGAGGATCCGTCGCGCCTTCCGCAGGCGCGCGAAGTCGAGATCTTCTCGGCACCGCGCGCCGGGGTGATCGCGCGCGTGGAGCCGCGAGCGGTGGGGCGGGGGATCATTGCCTTGGGTGGCGGACGAACGCGAATGGAAGACCGGGTTGATCCCAGCGTCGGCTTCGTGATCCGCGCGCGCCCCGGGGACGTGGTGCGGGTGGGAGAGCCGCTGGCCACGATCTTCGCCCGCGACGAAGCGGGGATCGCCGCCGGCATGGCGTCGTTGGCCGAGGCGTTCGTGATCTCCGAGGAGGCCGAGCCCCCCCTCCCGCTCGTGTCGCACCGGGTGACCCGCACCGGCGTGGAGCCGTATGAGGCCGAACCGTGGGTGCGGACGGCAGAGTTCCCGGTGTTCGTGGAGCCGAGGTAGGTCTTCGGAAGACGAGAAGACGAGAAGACGAGAAGACGGGAAGACGAGAAGACGAGGGGGCAGAAGGCGCCTCTCGTCTCCTCCTCTTCCCTCCCTCCTTCACATCGCGGTCGTCTTCTTTTCGGGTGGAACGAGTTCCGGGAGGCCGAGCGCCTTGAGGAGCGGGTTCATCCGCCCCACAGTGGCATTCACCTGGCGCTCCACCATATCGATCACCGTCTGGGCATCGCGCCGCACGTCGCCCATGTACTCGCGCTGGGCGGCCACGACCGGGGTGAGACCGTTGTCGATCGATCCCATCAGGCTCATTGCGCGCTCCAGGGGGCGCGGTCCCTCGGAGTAGAACGGGACCGCGTCCATGCGGGGACGCGTCAGCTGCAACCTGACGCTGTCGAGCTTGACGATCTCCTCGCCGGCGGCGCGCGCCATGTCGCGCGCCGCGTCCCCCCGCATCTCCACCCCCGAGGCGCGTCGCTCCTCCACCTGCCCCTTGAACGACGTCAGGTTGCGCTCGGTGTCGATCAGGGACGCAATGACCTGGTTGAGGCGCGTCGCCTGTTCGAATTGCAGTCGGAGGTCGGCATCGGTGAGCTCCGACGACGGGTCGATGCGCACCACCAACGGCTGCTCCATCGACTGGCCGGCCACCGTCAGCCGCACGGCGTACGTCCCGGGCAGCACCTGCGGTCCCATCGGGCGCGAGCGCCAGTCGCCGGGCTCTGCCGAATCGGCCGGCATGTCGCTCAGGACCTTCGGCGCGTCCATGCGCAGGTCCCACGCAATGCGGTTGAACCCGCTGCCGGCCGAAGGGCGCTTGATCGTGCGGATGACCGCCCCATCCTTGAGCACCTCGACCTTCACCAGCGAGTCGGCTGCGGGCTTGGTCGAGAGCCAGTAGGTGATCACCGCACCGTATGGCGCGTTCTGCCCGCGGAACTGCTTGTTCCCCCAGTTCCATTGCTGGTCGCCCTGGTTGTAGCGCACGGCGGGCCGCATGGGGAAGAGGTGCGCCGGCTTCGCGGCGATGTCGGGGGTCATCTGTTGCAGCGGCGTGGCATCGTCGAAGACCCACAGTGCGCGCCCATGCGTGGCGAGCACGAGGTCGTTGTCCCTCGGGTGCACCAGGACTTCGTGGACCGCCACCGCCGGAAGGTTCTTCAGGTGCAATCGCGTCCACATCGTCCCGCCGCTCCACGAGACGAACAGTCCGAGTTCGGTTCCTGCGTACAGCAGCTTCGGGTTCTTGGGGTCCTCCCGTACCACCTGCACGTACGCTGTCGGCGGGAGGTTCCCGGTGATGTTGGTCCAGGTGCGCCCGAAGTCGGCGGTCTTGTAGATGTACGGGCGGAAGTCGTCCATCATGTGTCGCTCGAACGACGCGTAGGCCGTCCCCGCCGATGTGCGCGAGGGTTCCACGCCGCTGACAACGGCATCGGGGCCGACGCCCTGCACGTTAGGTGCGACATTCACCCACGACTTCCCGCCGTCCTGCGTCACCTGCAGGTTGCCATCGTCGGTTCCCGCCCACAGCACCCCCGCCTGCGCCGGCGACTCGGCCAGCGAGAAGACGTTGCCGTAGTACTCGGCCACCGTGTTCTCCTTGA
>DAIESF010000259.1 GCA_027346425.1 Gemmatimonadota bacterium
TCTTTGGCGGAAAGTGAGCGCGGCGCCGCGCTGCGCCGCGCGTTCTCCGCACGCGGCGTGAGCGTGACCGACGTCACGGATCGCGAGTTCCAGAGCGCCGCCCAGACCGAGTCGCCGCAGGGGGTGCTCGCCGTGGCGCGCGTCCCCGATTACTCGCTCGGCCAGGTGACCGCGTCGGCCCGTCGCCTCCTGGTCCTCGATGCGGTCCAGGACCCGGGGAACGTGGGGACGCTCATCCGGACCGCGGCGGCATTAGGGACGTGGGCCACCGTCGCTCTCCCGGGAACCGTTGACGTGTGGAACGCCAAAGTCGTCCGTAGCGCGATGGGGGCTCACTTCCACCACCTCGCCGTGCACGCCTCGTGGGAGGCGTTGCGGGACTTCTGCGCTCGCCACGACTTCGCCCTCTGGGGGGCAGACATGGGGGGGGCGGACGTGGCCACGGTGACGCCGCCGGCGCGGTGTGCGCTGGCGGTCGGAAACGAGGGGAGCGGGCTGTCGCCACACGTGCGCGAGGCACTGGCACAGTGCGTCTCCCTGCCCATCAGTTCCGCGGTGGAATCGCTCAACGTGGCGGTGGCTGCCGGCATTCTCCTCTACCAGCTTCGCCCCCGCGCCTCGTGATCGACGCCTTTCTCGGCACCTTTGCCTTCGTGTTCGGCGCCAGCGTGGGGTCGTTCCTCAACGTCTGCATCGGGCGCTGGCCGCATAACGAGTCGGTCATCTCGCCACCGTCGCGGTGCCCGCGGTGCGGTCACCCGATCGGGTGGTACGACAACATCCCGATCATCAGCTGGCTCCTGTTGCGCGGCAAGTGTCGTGGATGCGCACTCCCCATCTCGGCGCAGTACCCGGTCGTGGAACTGGTGGTGGGGGTCCTGTGGGTCGCGGCGGCGATATACTACGGCGCGACCTTCGCGGCGCTCCGAGTGGCGATCTTCGCCACCCTCATGCTCGGGATCGCCGTGACTGATGCCAAGCACTACCTGATTCCCGATGGCTTCACGGTGAGCGGGTTGGTGTTCATGGTGGTCGCCTCCCTCGTCGCTGCCTTCCGCGGCGACGCCTCCCCCTTCGCCACGCCCTACGATGCCCTGATCGGGGCCTGCGTAGGGGCCGGGGCGGTGTCCATCGTCGGCTGGCTGGGCGAAGTCGTCCTCAAGCGCGAGGCGATGGGCTTCGGCGACGTCACGCTGATGGCGGTGGTCGGCGCTGCGGTCGGGCCGGCCCGCTCGCTCCTGGTCCTCTTCATCGGGGCGGCGTTAGGCGCGATCACCTTTCTCGGACTGGTGTATCCATACGTCCGGCTGCGGGGGCAGGCGCGTTCCGAGCAGATCGATCTCGAACTCGAGGCTCCCGCCCCCGGACTCCCGGAAGTCCCCTTCGGCGTCTTCCTTGCCCCGGCCGCGGTGATCGTCCTCGTCTGGGGGGAGCGCATCATGAGCTGGTACCTCGACCGCATTGTGCAGGTGACATGAACGACGAGGAACTCGACCGGCCAGTGTCGGGGGCGCTCAGGCGCTACACGCGCGACCTCACACGAGAGGCGCGCGAGGGGCGCCTCGACCCGGTGCGCTGCCGCGACGAGGAAATCGCCCGCGTCATCGACATCCTCCTGCGCCACGGCAAGAACAACCCCGCCCTCGTGGGACCGGCGGGGGTTGGGAAGACGGCGATCGTGGAGGGGTTGGCGCAACGCCTCGTTGCAGGCGACGTCCCGCTCTCACTGCGTACCACCCGCCTCCTTGCCCTCGACCACGTCGCCCTCCTCGCCGGGGCGACCTACCGCGGGCAGTATGAGGATAGGATCCGCGCCCTGGTGCAGGAGACCTCGGCCGACCCCGACGTCGTCCTGTTCGTGGATGAGTTGCACAACCTGATCGGGCAAGGGACCGCAATCGGCGTGGCGATGGACGCCGCCAACATGCTCAAGCCGTCGCTGGTGCGCGGGGACTTCCGCGTGATCGGGGCGACGACGGACGAGGAGTATGATCGCTGGATTCGGGGCGACTCGGCGCTGGAACGTCGTTTCCAGCGGGTGCTCGTGCGGGAGCTGACCGCGGAGGAGACGATGGACGTGCTCCGCGCCCGCGTCGACCGGCTGGAGCGGCACCATAACGTGGCGATTGCCGACGAGGCGCTGCAGGCCAGCATCGCCCTCACCGACCAGCACATGCTCGACCGGCGCCGCCCCGACCGCGCCATCGACGTCCTCGACGAGGCGTGCGCTCACACCCAGGCGGTCACGCACTATACGCCGCGAGCCGAGGCGATGATTCTCCGCCGTCGCGACCTCCTGCGGCGCCAGCCGGCCGACGGGGGACGGCACAGGCCCGCCGGTGGCACGGAGGGTGATGACTCGTTAGGATCCGGCGACGGGTTCGAGACACTGGCCCGCGACGGGCTGTCGGCGCTACAGCGCTTCGGCGCCGAACTGGAGTCGATCTTCACCGCGGCTCCTGCGAGCGTGCCCCAACCGGCGCCGCAGTCGGTGCCTCAGCCGGCGCCCCAATCGGTGTCACCTGCAGCGGCGTCTGTTCAAGGGGCGGCTCCCGTCGCGCCCGAGCCGAGCCTGGCGGTGCTGGAAGTGGAGATACGGCCCCGCCTCATCGAGGACGGGGTGGTGGTGCGAGGGATCGACGTCGCACGCGTAGTGGCGCTGGCGACTGGACAAACGGTGCGATGGAGCGAGTGATGGCACGACGTGCCCTGATGATGTTGCTGCTGGCGGTGGTCGCCTGCGGTGAGCGGAAGACCAAGGACCCGGTGGCGGCCCGCGTCTCCGACGCCGTCCCCCGCATCGAGGAGGCGACGGGGCTCAAGTTCAAGACGCCCCCCAAGTACGAGATGCGGAGCAAGGACGAGGTGCGGCAGTTCCTCGAGCGGCGCTTCGCCGAGGACATGCCAGACGCGGAGATCACCGGAAGCGAGCGGTCGTACAAGCGCTTCGGCCTCCTCCCCGACACGCTCGACCTGCGCAAGTTCATGCTCGCCCTGCTCACCGAGCAGGTCGCCGGGTACTACGACCCGTCGACCAAGGTGCTCTACATCGTGCAGGGAGCCTCGGACGAGATGGTCGGCGTGACCGTGTCGCACGA
>DAIESF010000273.1 GCA_027346425.1 Gemmatimonadota bacterium
CTCTGGTCACCTGACTGGGAAGCGAAGGTCAAGGCCAGCAAGTTTGCCGACGTGAAGGGGTATGGCCACGAGAAGTCGGGACACATCGCCATTCAGGGCGACCACGACGGGGCGCTCTCCATCCGCAACGTCCGCATCAAGGTGCTCCCGTGAACACACGCACTTCGCTCTCGGCCATGATGTTTCTCCAGTACTTCATCTGGGGGAGCTGGTTCGTCACGATGGGGACGTACCTCGGCCAGACATTAGGCTTCTCGGGCGGGGAGATCGGGCTCGCCTATGGCGCCACGGCCATCGCCGCCCTCCTCTCCCCCTTCTTTGTGGGAATGGTGGCCGACCGGTTCTTCGCCAGCGAGAAGATCCTCGGCGTGTTGCACCTGGTGGGCGGGGCGCTCATGTGGCTCGTCTCGACGCAAACGACCTTCGCGAGGTTCTATCCGCTCCTGATCGTCTACGCGCTCTGCTACATGCCGACGCTCAGCCTCACCAACTCCATCTCCTTCCATCACGTGAAGGACCCGGCCCGGGAGTTCCCGCTCATCCGGGTGCTGGGGACGATCGGCTGGATCGTCGCGGGCGTCGTGATCGGCAAGGTGCTCAAGGCCGATGCGCTGGCCCTCCCGATGCGGGTGGCGGCCATGGGATCGGTCGCGATGGGGCTCTTCTCGTTCTTCCTCCCCCACACCCCGCCCAAGGCCGCCGGCGCCCCGTTCTCGGTGCGCGACGCCTTCGGTCTCGATGCGTTGCAGCTGCTCAAGGACCGCGACTTCCTGATCTTCACCCTCGGGTCGTTCCTCCTCTGCGTCCCGCTGCAGTTCTACTACGCCTTCGCCAACCCCTTCCTCAACGCGATCAAGGCGCCGGAGCCGGCCTTCATCCAGACCTTCGGGCAGATGTCGGAGATCGGCTTCATGCTCCTCCTCCCGCTCTTCCTCAAGCGGTTCGGGATCAAGTTCATCATGGTCATGGGGATGGCGGCATGGTCGCTTCGCTACCTGGCCTTCGGCGCAGGGAACGCAGGGCGCGGGATGTGGCTCGTCTACGCCGGGATCCTCCTGCACGGCGTCTGCTATGACTTCTTCTTCGTCGCCGGACAGATCTACACCGACGAGAAGGCAGGCGCCAAGATCCGTGCCGCCGCCCAGGGATTCATCAACTTCGTGACCAACGGCGTGGGCTACTTCATCGGGGCCTTCGTCTCGGGACGAGTCGTAGACCGCTACACGACGGCCAACGTCGATTGCACCGATGCCCAGGCCGCCGCCGGCGACTGCCTCAAGGCGGTGCACGACTGGCCCGGGATCTGGACCGTCCCGGCGATCATGGCCGCCGTGGTGCTGGTCCTCTTCCTCGTGAGCTTCCGCCCCAGCACCAACACCGCCACCCCCGCCTGACGAATCGGCGCCCACGTCAGGGCGCGGGCGCACCCCCGTCCCCAGTCCCCCGTCTCCCGCCAACTCATGACCGACCCCATCGACCGTCGCGAATCCGTCAAGCAGATCGCCGCCAGCGTTGCCGCCTTCACGATCGTTCCGCGTCATGTCCTGGGACGCGGCTATCGCGCCCCCTCCGACACCCTCAACGTCGCCTGCATCGGCGTGGGTGGGATGGGATACAACGACGTGCGCGGGATGTCGTACGAGAACATCTACGCCCTCTGCGATATCGACACTCGCAACGCCGAGCGGGCCTACCGCTCATGGCCGAACGCCAAGCGGTATACCGACTATCGCGAAATGTTCGCCAAGGAAGCGGGAAGCATCGACGCCGTGACGATTTCCACCCCTGACCACTCGCACGCTCCGGCGGCCATGATGGCGCTGCGGGCGGGAAAGCACGTGTACTGCCAAAAGCCGCTCGCCCGCACAGTCGGCGAGGTGCGCGCCCTCAAAGCCGAAGCCGCGCGGCGCCCGAAGCAGGTGACGCAGATGGGGAACCAGGGGCATGCCTCCGAGGGAACCCGCCAGATACGCGAGATCATCGAGGCCGGACACATCGGGAGCGTGCAACGCGTCGAGTTCTGGACCAACCGCCCGATCTGGCCACAGGCAATCAATCGCCCGACCGAGATGCACTACGTCCCCCAGGGCTTCGACTGGAATCTGTGGCTCGGCCCCGCCGCCGAGCGCCCCTTCCACCCGGGGTACGCGCACTTCAACTGGCGCGGATGGTGGGACTTCGGCACTGGGGCAATGGGCGACATGGCGTGCCACATCATGGACGCCGCCTTCTGGACGTTGGGGCTCAAGTATCCCACGCGCGTGATCCCCGAATCGACACAGCTGTTCGCCGAGACGGCGCCCAAGATGTCGCGCATCACGTATGACTTCCCGGCGCGCGACGGACGCCCCCCCGTCACGCTCACCTGGCGCGACGGAAGCCTCTATCCCCCGCGCCCGGCAGAGTTCGGGATGGACCGCCCGTGGGTCCCCGATGCCGACGGCGGACAGCTGTGGATCGGCGACAAGGGGACGTTGATCGCGGGGACCTACGGGCAGGAACCGCAGCTCTGCGACCCGGTCAAGCAGGCAGCGCTCGCCAAGGCGATGCCGGCAGTCAAGTATCCGCGCACCGAGGGGGTCTACAAGGAGTGGACGTCGGCCATCCGCGCCGGAACGCAGCCGGGGTCGAACTTCTCGGGCTACGCGGGACCGCTCACCGAGATGATCGTGCTGGGGAACCTGGCCGTCCGCTCCGGACGGACGATCGAGCTCGATCCCGAGAGCGGCGTCCTCAAGACACCGGGAATCCCGGAGGAGTGGGTCCTCCCCTCGTATCGTTCCGGGTGGTCGCTCTAGGCACCGTAGGCGCTCATCATCGAGCGAGCCGCGACGACTGCCCCGGATGAAATGCGTTGGCGGTCGTGGAGTTGATCCACGACCGCCACGATACCGGGGAGCGTACCGCGACCTTGCCCTCCTACACCCCGAACTGCCGCAGGTGGTGGTCGGTGTGCTTGTAGATCAGCGCCCCCCAGTCGCCGGTGCTCAACACGCCAAATGCCGGATGCACGTCCCACTGTGGAGACGCATCCCTGCCGCGCGTCACGATCTGCGTGAGAAGCTCGTTCCAGCGCGCCACGTCGGCCGCCCAGTCATGGGGCTGCGTGGCCAGGAAGCTCGGCGCGGTCTTCGCATTCCCCTTCGGGAATGGGACCACATGGATGATCAGCCAGCGCACCAGTGGATTGCTCAATACGCTCTTCCGCATGGGGGTCGGGTTCTCACCGAGCGCGTTGCGATAGGCATCGATCAGGTGACACAGCATGCGCGGGGCGTTCAGCGTGCCGAACTGCGCCCGGGCCTCCGGTGACAATCGCGCGACTCGCGCGCGCAAATCGGCTTCGCGTTCGGGGGTGAAGACGGAAGGCATGGCGTGACAAGGAGAGAGTGGCCGGTGCAGTGCCATACGCTACGCCACGGCAGGGGCGTCGCGATAGCCCGCGGCCCCCTTCCCGGTCACACCGACGGAATCCGCGATCGATGCACCGCCAGCCAGCCATCGAGCGACTGAAGCCCCGGGTGCAGCCGGCGCGCCACCTCGACCGGGCGATGGGCGGCGTACATCGCGCTGAAGTCGTGCATGAACTGGAACATGTTCCCCAGCTCCTCGGCCCCGGGAATACCTAACGACCGCCAGCTGTCGAAGGGTACCGCCTCGTACATCACCGACTCGCCGAGCGCCCGCCGGAAGGCGGTGGCCAGCTCGTCGCCCGTATGGTGCGCCGCCGCCACCCCCACCGTCCGCGCACTCGCCGGTGCCCCCTCCGCGAAGAGCTGCATCACCGTGGCCCCGATGTCGGCAAGCGCGATCCCCGGAAGCGGGCGCTTCCCGAGCGGGAGGGCCAGGCGGAGCGAGCCATCCTCGGCACGGCGCGGTCCCATCCCGAATCCGAGGAGCTGCTCCCACGCCAGCGCCGCGTGGAAGTACGTCACCGGGATCCCCGAGGCACCGAAGAAGACGTCGGCCTCGCCCTTGGCATCAAAGGGCGGGACCTTGTAGCGCTGCATCAACGTCGGCATGCGCTCATCACCAGGGGCCATCCATGTCCGCGAATCTTCCTGCGTGGACCAGATGACGTGTTCCAGGTCGGCGAGCCGCGCGGCGGTGGCCATCGCCCGTGCCTGCGACAGTTCGCGCTCGGGCGAGCCGTGTATCCAGAAGTCGGTGACCGCGAAAGCCGCATGCGCCCCGCGAAAGCCGCGCAGCGTGCTCGTGGAGTCGTCGAGTTCGACCTCGACCACCTCGGCGCCGATTCGAGCGAGCGCAAGGGCCGGTGGCGACTGCGGTGACCGGACGAGCGCGCGCAGGCGAAAGCGCCGCTGGGGATCGTTGACGATTGCCCGGGCCACCGCCCCACCCAGGAGCCCGGTGGCGTCGGCGACAGCGATGAGGGGAGTGGTGGCCATGGTACGCTCGCAGAGAGGGTGGAGCTGGTGTCCACCCGAACGATGCGTCGTACCGATACCCTGCACATGGTGCGTTTGACCCAGCGCCGCGCCGGGCCATGGCTCGGCGCTCGCGAGCCGCTACTGCCCGTCGGGAAAGGCGAAGGGCGCGAGCCAAACCCGCCACTGCCGGTCGATGTCCGCCGGGTCGGCGGTGAACGAACGGGCCGTGCCTAACGCGGCGTGCACGTCGCCACCAGTGATGGCGGTGGCAATCAGGGCCCGCATGAACTCAGGCCCCTCCCGCCTGGCCATGAACTGCACCAGCGAGTAGGTGGACGCGAGGTAGCGTTCGCGCCCCTCCAGCGCCGGAAGGCGCCCCCGCCGCGCGGTGGGGGGGAGGGATTCCGCGAACGTCCCCTTGGGCATGCCGTCCGTCGAGGCATCGGCGCGCCGCGCGAGGTGAGCGAACGGCGCCAGGCAGGCGGCATCACATGCGTCGGGGCGCAACAGGTCGGCGACCGGCGGCAGCGAATCACGCTGGCGGGCGAGTTGCATCAGCCATCGCTCGTAGAGCGGGCTGTCGGCCACACCTTGCAGCACCCCGACGCGCAGCCACGCGGGAACGTTTTCGCGCGCCATCCACCCAGCGGACGAAGTATCGCCCGGCACCATGTCGTGAATCGCGTGCGACAGCCACTCGTGCGACATCGCCATCACCACATCGCCCGCGATGCGCATTGCCTCGGCGGGACGGGAGCGCCCGCGATCGTCGCGGCCAAGCGACACCGTGAAGGTCTTCCCCTGCGAGGAGCCGCCACGAATGGCAACCTGCACCGCGCGCTCATCGCTGGTTAGCCGGATCGCTCCCTCGTCGGGGCGCGCGCCAAGCATCCGCTCGAACGAGCGGGCGGCCGCGTTCAGTTCGACGCGCGACTCCTCGAGAAGGTCGCGACGGTTGGAGATGATCGTGAACCCCACCCCTCGCGTGGAATCGGGCTCGGGGAGGAGCGCGGCCTCTCGCAGATCGGGGGCGCGGCCGATCGGTCCGCCGCTCAAGGCGCTGGAAGGTCCCATGAGGCAACCCGAGAGGAGCGCAGGGGCCAGCAATGCGAGCGAAGCGGTACGACGGCGACGATGGATCGGCACGATGAATGA
Source organism: Gemmatimonadota bacterium (assembly GCA_027346425.1). Lineage (GTDB taxonomy): Bacteria > Gemmatimonadota > Gemmatimonadetes > Gemmatimonadales > Gemmatimonadaceae > SCN-70-22. The sequence continues at coordinate 5,547 of DAIESF010000273.1, forward strand.
CGCGAGGGCGGGAGGAGGAGCGGCGCGCGGGTCTGCGCCAGCTGGACGATAACGGGCGCGCAGCCCCCCCGAGAAGGCGACAGCGGGTTCTTATCGCCCGCGTCGCCCGGTCATGGCTCGTCCCCGGGCACGGTCGCCAGCTCAGCGGCGGCCGATCGCCTCGCCCAGCGGGGGGCCCGCGCGGAAGTTGCGGGCGTTCCAGTCCTCGCCGAGGAGTGCGGCGATGGTCGCCGCCACCTGCGACTGCGTGACCGGCGGCGCCGCCCCCCGCTCGCCTAACGACGGAGTGTCGGGGCCGAGGACGGCGATCCAGATGTCCTCGGCACCGTCCACGTCGCTCCCGTGGTCGCGCCACCGATCGGGGCCGCTCCCCCTCCCATGGTCGGTCGTGATGATGAAAGTCGTCGAGTCGCGGTACTGGGGGATCGCCTGCATCGTGGACCAAAGCTCGGCAATGAAGGCATCCACCTGGTGTGCCGAGCGCAGCACCATGTCGTACCGCCCCGAGTGGGCCCACTCGTCGGTCTCGCCATAGCCCACGAAAAGGACGCGCGGCTTGTATGATCGGATGAGTTCCTTGGCCGCCAGCTGCATTGGCGCGTCGAAGGCGTTGTTGTCCCACAGCTTGACCGACGTCCGATACAACTCGTCGACGAATCGCATGCGCGGCGTGGGGGCCTTCGTCGCGGCGAAGGGTGGATCCCACCCGTCGAGTACCGGAATGCCTGCGCGGTCACGGTTAAGGATGCGCCGGAACGCATCCCACGTGGCCACCCCCGCTACCCGCCCCTTGAAGCGCGCCCGACTGGCGAGCCACTCGAAGACCGTCTCGTTCGGATTGGGGGGATAGTCGTTGGAGTCGATGCGCGGGTCGAACGCCCCGGTGAACAGTTCGTTGTAACCGGGATATGAGAACTTCATGGTGTTGGTGACGCGCGCCTCGCTCCCCCGGGTGCGATTGCCGTAGATCACGCCCCGCCTGGCGACTGTCCCCCACAGGAAGGGGAGCAGCGCCTCGCGCCGAGCGTCGGGCGTGTCGCGCCAAAAGTCGTGGAGGAGCTTCGTCGTGTCGCCGACGCCACCGGGGCGCCGGCTCACCAGCGCACGCTCGGCGCCGGTGAAGACCTCCTGCCAGCGCAACCCGTCGGTGGCGATGAGGACGACGTTGCGGGTGCGCCCCTGAGCCTCCGCGCGCGGCGCGAACGGAAGCGGGACGAGGGCAAGGACAATCGCGAGGCGTTTCAGGGACATCACGGGCGATCGGTCGGTAAGAGAGTACGTGAATGGTGCGCGCCCAACGTCACGGCGCCGTGATGCTCTCATCGAGAAACGATCACGCCGCACCGCTCATGGTGCCGGCACCATTCGTCGACAGGTGTTGCGCAGCCTAGAAGAGCCCGACCTTGCCCTTCACCGAGTTGACGAGCTTCTGCGGGTCGTACCCCACTCCCTGCCGAAAGACCAACTGCACGTTGCGCACGTCGGCGATGTTGGCCGAGGGATCCCCAGCGATGACCACGAGGTCGGCCTGCTTGCCGGCTGTAATCGATCCCACGAGCTTGTCACGCCCGAGGTAGGTCGCGCCGTTGAGTGTTCCGATCCTGATCGCCTCGACCGGCGTGAAGCCCGCCTCGACCAGGAGTTCGAGGGCCCGCTGGTTGGAGTAGCCGGCTATGACGCCGCCACCCCCGGTGGGATCGGTCCCGGTAATGAGCAACCCGCCCGCGCGAGCGAAGGCGAGTTCCATCGCCATCGCCTTGGGGAGGAGCGTCGTGTAGATGGACGTCGGCGCCTTGGCGATCTGGCCCTGCATCTGCACGAACTGGTCGCGCAGTTGGGGGGTGAGGACCTCGATCCCTGGCGGGAGCGGGCGCCCCGGGGTAAACGTCTCGAAGACGGTGAGTGTCGACGTGATCGCAACCTTCCGCTTCACCAGGTCGGCGACGAGTGACTTGAACGCCACGGACGACGTGTCGATCGCATTCACCGTCTGCTGCCCCTTTCCCTGCCCAGGACACTCGTCAGGCTTCTTGTCGGCCACGAAGTCGGTGGCGGCGAGGAAGCCGTGCTCGAGGTCGTCGATGCCTAACGCCGCTGCCTCCCGGTAGGTCACCGAACAGAGGTGCCCAGTCACCTTCATCCCGCGCGTGTGGGCCTGGTCGATGGCCGCGCCGAGGACGTCGCGGTGGACCTGCATGTACGCCTTGACCGACGTCGCCCCCTGGTCGGCCCAAAAGTCGATGAAGCGCCGCGCCTCGGCCGGAGTCTCGAGGGCCCGCATCTGCCCGAACGGATTGGGGCCATTGACGTACGGCGCGGTGGCGTCGATCCACGGTCCGGGCTTGTCGCCGCGGTTGATCGCCTTGGCGATGTTGAGCTCCCCGTAGCCGTTCATGTTGCCGCCCGTCCGCATCGACGTGACGCCGCCGGCGAGGTAGAGGCGCGAGAACGACTCCGTGACGTTGCCGTAGACGCCGGGACCGGTGGGGTAGAATAGGTGCTCGTGCACCATGACGAGGCCGGGGATGACGCTCTTCCCGGCAAGGTCCATCACCAGCGCGCCGGCGGGGACTGGCGTCGATGCCGCGGGACCGACGGCAGCGATGCGGCCGTCGCGAATGACCAGCGTCTGACCGTCGCGCGCCGGCGCGCCGGTGCCATCGATGACGCGCACGTTGATGAGGGCGACGAGCGATGAATCGACCGCGACGTACTGGCGTGTGGCACCGGACAGCGTGGGGCGCTGGCCAGCCAGTTGAGCCGGGACGATCGTGCAGGCGAGGGCAAACAGGGCGGCGCGGCCGCAGCGAAACGCGGCCAGTCGCGCGAAGCGGCTACACGGAATGGAGTGCACGACAGGAGAGGGTGCGCGAGGGGGAGGACCGGTACGCGGGTGCGTGCGTCGCCAGTGACCATGGAAGGTGCGCTCCCGACGTCCCCGAGTGAAGAACCGGGGGTGGACGCCTTTCGCGCCCACCCCCGTCCTTCATGCCGTGGCCGCGCCTGCGCGGGTTACGGCATGGTGACCGGCACCTGCTTGGCGGCACCCAGGAACGTGGTGCCGTTGGCCGGAACCGGATTCAGGGTCCCGAGGCCGCTCCATCCGTTCACGTTCACCAACACTTCCCAGGCACCCGGGGGTGGCTCCGATGCGATCGGGAAGCCCGCGAGGGCGCCGACGTCCGGGGTCGTGAGGTCATACGCCGTCGCTCCACCAGTGGCCGCGAGGTATGCGCCGGTGGCGATCATCCAGACCTCGTTTCCCCCACCAGACTGCTGGTACTGGACGGTGACGAGGTCGTTGTACTCCGCGGGGAGCACCCCCTGCACGCGGATCCGGCGGTACCCAGAGGCCGTTGCCGTGCTGACCGTCTGCGTCGGGAGACGCGCGCCAAGGACCTGGGCCACGCTCTGGACCGCGGTCGTGAACAGGAAGTGATACCGCTGCTCGTCCGTCGGCGTCACCGCCGGCGAGGCGAAAATCACGTTGGCATGGACATCGCCCGCCTGCAGCTTGGCCGACGGAACGCCGTACCAGAAGCGCGTCGTCGCTGTCGAAGGGGCGAAGGCACCACCCAACATGCCGCCATCACCGTTGACCGTGTGGAAGGTGGTGAAGTTGAGGATGTCGTCGCCGAGGGCGTTGCCGATCGACAGCTGCGCCGACGCCGGATCGTAGGCGTTGATGCTGTTGAAGTCGGCCGTGAACGGAAGGGTCGAGCCATCGGCCGGGTTCAGGCCGCGAACATCGAAAATCTTGTTCGGAACGCCGGTGAGCGTTGCCGAGCGCACACCGAAGAAGTCGATCACGCCGCTGCGCACCCCCGTGAACTGGACGGGCGACAGGCTCATCAGGCCGTCGAAGAACTCGGTGACGCCGCCCAGCGAGAGCGTGGCCTGCTGGCTGTTGCCGACCCCCGTCACCTGCAGCCACACGGATTTCGTGGACTGGGTGGCGAGGCAGTTGTCGAGCCCGATGCTGGCGAGCTCCGTTGCGGTGGCGAAGTAAGCCGTCGATTCATACACAGTCGCAGCGGTCGCGGCGGTCGCCTGTGCCAGTGCGGTGGGTTGCAGCCGCGCCAGTGCGTCCGGGAAGATCGCCGTCGTCAGCTGCCCGGGGCGCAGCAAGGTGCCGAGGGTGCCGAGCGAACTGCCGGCCACAATGGCGCTCCCGCTCTGCTGCACATAGAAGACACCGCCGACTGCTTGCGAGAGGGTGAAGCGGTAGCGGTAGATGTTGGCCGACAGCGTCCCGGTCACCACCTGCCATGCGCCGCTGCCATCGCGCGCGGCGAAGAAGACGGGGTTCTCCGAGGCGCTGCAGAACTGGAACTCGATCGCGTTCGCGGCCGCGGCGACGACCTGCAGCGACAGCGTCGCCGTTGCCGTCGTCAGCCCGGCTGCCTGCCCCGTGACCGTGATGGTGTAGGTACCGACCGGTGCGGCTGCAGTCGCGCTGTAGGTCATGCGCACCTGCGCCAGCAGGGTCGGGGTCTGGTCGAAGGCCACCGTCACCCCGGCTGGCATTCCCGTCGCAGCGAGGGCGACGGGGCCATTGAAGTTCGTCCGGGTGATGGTCACGAACGCCTCGCCGGCGCCGCCTTGTGCGACGCTCGTCGCGGTCGGCGCGATGGCGATCGCGATCGTGGCCGGCGGGGCGATGACGGTGAGGGCCAGCGTCGTCGTCCGGTCAGCGATGCCGGTTGCCGTCCCCTTGATGGTCAACGTGTAGTTCCCGACGGCGACCCCTTGGGCCACCTGCACGACCAGGGCCGAATTGTCGGCGGTGACGCTGGCCGGGGTGAACGTCCCCGTGACGCCAGCAGGCGGGGCGTCGAGCGTGAGTGCGACCGCGCCGGTGAAGTTGGTGCGCGTCAGGGTCACCGTTGCCGCACCCGTGGCGCCCTGTGCGATGGTACGGGCGGCAGGGGCAACGGCGAGCATCACGTTAGGCGTTGCGGTGACGGTGACGGTATAGGTCGCCGTGGCATCGGTGACACCCGTGGCGCTGGCGCGCACGGTCACCGTGTACGTCCCCGGCACCACGCTGGCGGCCGCGGTCACGGTAATCGTGGCGCTCGTCGCCGTCCCGGTCAGCGCGGCCGGGACCGACGACGCCGTGAGCCCCGCCGGGAGTCCTTCGAGGGCGATCGACACCGTCCCGGAAAAGTTGCCGCCACGAGTGAGCGTGACGGTGACGGTGCCACTCGTTCCCTGGGGCAGGGTGAGCGAAGATGGCGCTACCGCGAGTTGGATGCTCGCCGGGGGGCCGCTGGGCCCGTTGTCGTCGCCGTTGCATGACGTAAGCGCCGCTACGAGCATCGCGATCGCCGCGCCGCGCCACATGAGTCTGGATGACATGGTACCTCCTTGCGGCCGTGGCCGCGATGGACAGCGGGATCATGTCACGGGCGCTCC
>DAIESF010000276.1 GCA_027346425.1 Gemmatimonadota bacterium
GCGGCCATGTTGACGATGTCTTGCACGTCCGCCCCTTGCTCGAGGATATGCACGGGGTGAGCCATGCCGACCAGGATGGGGCCGATCGCGGTGGCACCGCCCAGGTCACGTAACAACTTGTACGCGATGTTCCCGGCGCTCAAGTTCGGGAAGATCAATACGTTGGCCGATTCCTTCAGCGCGCTGAATGGAAACGATTCCTCGAGGATCGTGACGTCCACGGCGGTGTCGGCCTGCATCTCCCCGTCGACCATGAGCGACGGATCGCGCTGGCGGATCAGCGTCACCGCCTCGGCCACCCGCGACGCTTCAGGGTGCCGCACGGAGCCGAAGTTCGAGAACGAGAGCATCGCGACTTTGGGGGTCTGCCCGAACGCTCGCACGATGCGGGCAGCAGCATAGGCGATCTGTGCCAGCTGCTCCGACGTCGGCTCGATGTTCACCGTCGTGTCGCCGCAGAAGACGACCTGCTTCTCGAAGACCAGCATGTACATCCCCGCCACCAGCCCCGCCTTGGGGTTGGCGCCGACCACTTCCAGCGCCGGGCGGAGCGCCTCGGGGTAGGTGGTGGTCATCCCGGTGAGCAGCGCGTCGGCGTCGCCCTTGGCGACCATGACGTTGCCGAAGTAGTTGCCGTTGATGATCCGGCGGTGCGCCTCGCCGAGCGACAGCCCCTTGCGCTGGCGCCGCTCCCACAGGTGCAACGCGTAGCTCTCCAGCCGCGATGAACGCGCCGGATCCTCGATCTCGATGCCGTCGAGGAGGACGCCGTCCTGCTGCGCCTTGCGCCGGATCGTCTCGGCGTTGCCGAGCAGGATCGGTTCCGCGATCCCCTCGTCCACCAGGACGCGGGCCGCCCGGATCATCTTGCGCGCTTCGCCCTCTGGCAGGGCGATGCGCTTGGGGTCGCGCACCGCGCGGTTGATGATCCCGCGCATGATCCCCTTCGCTCGTCCGAGGCGGGCCTCGAGCTGCTCACGGTATTCCTCGAGCTCGATGAACTCCTGCGCCACCCCGCTCGCGACGGCGGCCCACGCCACCGCAGGTGCAACCCACAGCAGGACGCGCGGATCGAAGGGGAAGGGGATGAGATACTCGCGCCCGAACTTGACCTTGCTCAACCCGTAGAGCGCCGAGACCGACTCGGGGACGTCTTCCTTGGCGAGGGCGGCGAGGGCCCGGGTGGCCGCCATTTTCATTTCCTCGTTGACCTCCGTGGCGCGCGCGTCGAGCGCCCCGCGGAAGATGAACGGGAAGCAGAGGACGTTGTTGATCTGGTTGGCGTAGTCGCTGCGACCGGTGGCCATGATCGCGTCGTCCCGCACCTCTCGCACCTGTTCGGGGAGGATCTCCGGGACCGGATTCGCCAGGGCGAAGATGATGGGGTTGGGCCCCATCACCGCGACCATGTCCGGTGTGAGCGCGCCGGCGGCGGACAGGCCGACGAAGACGTCGGCCCCGACCAGCGCGTCCTTGAGCGTTCGCGCCGGCGTGTCGTTGGCGAACTTCGCCTTGTACGGATCCATGTGATCGCCGCGCCCCGCGTAAATCACGCCGGCCTTGTCACACATGATCACGTGCTCGCGCTTGACGCCCAGTCGCACGTAGTGCGACGCCGTCGCGATCGCCGCGGCGCCGGCGCCGGAAAAGACCACCCGCACCTCGTCGATCTTCTTGTCCAGCACTTCGAGCGCGTTGAGGAGCGCTGCCCCGGAGATGATGGCCGTCCCGTGCTGGTCGTCGTGGAAGACGGGGATCTTCATCGTCTTCCGCAGCGTCTCCTCGATGTAGAAGCAGTCGGGGGCCTTGATGTCCTCGAGGTTGATCCCGCCCACGGTGGGCTCGAGAAGCTGGCAGAAGCGGATTACGTCGTCGGGGTTCTCCGACCCCACCTCGAGGTCGAAGACGTCGAGGTCGGCGAACTGCTTGAAGAGGTTCCCTTTCCCCTCCATCACCGGCTTCCCCGCCAGGGCGCCGATGTTGCCGAGCCCGAGAACCGCCGTGCCGTTCGTAACGACCGCCACCAGGTTGCCGCGTGCCGTATAGCGGTAGGCGTCATTCGGGTTCTTCTGGATCTCCAGGCACGGCTCGGCGACCCCCGGCGAGTACGCCAGGGAGAGGTCGCGCTGGTTATTGAGCGGCTTGGTGGGAACGACCGCGATCTTCCCGGGCTTGGGAGACGCGTGATAGTCGAGGGCGTCGGTGCGTTTCATGCCTGTAATCTACGGGGGGATAGGGCTCTGCAAGATGGGGCATCTCCCACGGGCTGACGGGTGAATGCCGCGTGCGGCCGCCATTGGCATCGCGTCGCCGCGTTCATCGGCGGTTAAGTGGCGGGGGCTAGTATCCGGGCGAGGGATGGCTGACGGACCTCTCCAGCGGAGCAGTCGCGTGTATCGAATCAATTGCCGGCGGGGCGGCGCCCGGAACGGCCGAGCGATGGCCTTGGTTCTCGCCCTGACCGTCGTCGCCCCGGCGCTGGGGGCACAGCAGCGGAATGCCCCGGTGTTCGACGTGCGGCCGGGTGGCACCGTGGGGGAGGGAAGCGCCCTTTCGCTGGCCGCCGCACAGGGCGATACGGTGCGCCGTCGTCCGGTGGCCATCGAGTACAGCGACTGGTACGGACGACGCCTCAAGATCCACCAGGTGGCGTCATGGACGATGCTCCCCCTGTTTGCCGTCCAGTACGCGGCAGGGCAGCAGCTGCTCGACAAGGGGCGGTTCGGTGCGCCAACCTGGGCCCGTGACCTCCACGGGCCGCTGGCGGCGGCCACCGGGGTCCTGTTCGGCGTCAACACGCTCACCGGGGCCTGGAACTTGTGGGATGCGCGGAAGGACCCCAGCGCCCGCCGCTGGCGCACCGCGCACTCCGTCCTGATGCTCGTCGCCGATGCCGGCTTCGCCCTCACTCCGGCCTTCGCCGAGGACGACGGTAGGGGCGGGAACGAGTCCTCTCGCCTGCGCACCCACAAGACGCTGGCGGTCTCGTCGATGGGGGTCGCCGCGGTGAGCTGGCTGATGATGCTCCCGCCGTTCAGGCGCGAGTAGGGGCTCGGCCTCCTCGCGCCACGCGCGTCACGCGATCGCCCGCCGTCGGCAATAGGGGGGACGATGCGCTCACGTGTCTTCATGGTGCACGCGTGCACCATTCACGCAACCAGTGCCTAACGAACATGACCAGCGATAACATATCACGCGCGCTCGCCGCCCCCGGCCGCGCGGCGACCCCGGACGGCGCGGCGACCCACGAGGGCGCGGCGGCGTCGGACGCATCGTCCGGCGACTGTGGGGGGTGCGCCCTGCGCACCAATCGCCGTGGCTTCATCGGCGGGGTTGCGGCGGCACTCGCGATTCTGGTCGTCGACGGCTTGCTCCCGCGCGACGCCGAAGCGCTCCCCGCGGCCCTGGTGCAGGGGGGTGCGGCTGGCGGCCATGAGATGGCGTATCCCGTCCCCGCCGCCGATGGCGTGCAGATCGACAAGGGGGAAGGGGTGATCATCGCTCGGCATGCCGGGATGATCTACGCCTTCAACCTCTCGTGCCCGCACCAGAACACGGCGCTGCGGTGGAACGAGGGGAGCAACCAGTTCCAGTGCCCGCGCCACAAGTCGAAGTACCAGCCGGACGGCGTCTTCATCTCCGGGCGCGCGACGCGGGCGATGGATCGATTTGCGCTGCGGCGCGAGGGTGACCGGCTGGTGGTCGACCTCGACAAGCTGTACGAACAGGACAGCGACGCGGCGGGGTGGGGAGCGGCCAAGGTCGCCGCCTGACCGCCAAGGAATGAAGCGCGGGCGCCGGCCATTCACCGGCGCCCGCGTTCGCTTACTTCGAGGGGTCCTTCACGTCGGGGAGCGGGTACGCCTTCCGGAGCGCCGCGACGTAGTCGCCGAAGAGCGACTTGGTGGAGCCGAATTCGTCCTTCACCCGCGTGCGAAAGTCGGCGTCGGTGGCGAAGTCGTAGAGGAGCGCGGACATCGCCATGGCGTCGATCCTGAAGCCTTGGTGCCCCACGTCGGCCAGGGCGTCGCTCTCCATCTCGTAGGTGTGGAAGCCGCCGTTGGAGGTGTGGGCGCTGAACCCTACGCCGGGAATGTCGCGCGACACCGACCCCGTTTCCTCGTACCCCTGGGGCTTCTGCGGCTCGTTCACGACGTTGGTCCCGCCGTACTTCTTGATGTAGGCGAAGGCCACCTCGTTCAGGGCGGCGACCGAGATCCCGTCGCGCATCGAGCCGTAGTCGTCGATCATGACCTTGGTCCCCGTCGCCAGGGCCGCCCCGCGCGCCGCATTGTCGATCATTGCCTTGACCTGCGCGAGGTAGACCTCGTCGGGGTACCGGATGTAGAAGTCGGCCACCGCGCGGTCCGGGACGACGTTAGGCGCCTTGCCCCCTTCGGTGATGATCCCCTGGATGCGCGTTTCGGGGCGCATGTTCTTGCGCAGCCCGTCGACGTTCTGGAAGAGGTGGATGACGGCGGTGAGGGCGTCGCGTCCCTCCCACGCGGTCATCTGGTGCGCCGGGGCCCCGGAAAAGATGTAGCGCACGCCGTCGATGTTGAGGCAACAGGTGCCGAAGCCGGGGGCTGGACGCTGCGAGTTGACCGACGAGTGGGTGCGCACGATCACGTCGGCCCCCGCGAAGACGCCGGCCTGGTGCATCACCGTCTTCGACGGAGGGGGCATCATTTCCTCGGCCGGGGTTCCGTACACCGTGACCGTGCCGGGCGTCTTGCTGGCGGTGAGGAACTCCGACACCGCGACCGCGACGGCGAGACCGATGGGTCCCTGGGTGGAGTGCTGGTCGCCGTGGTAGTCTCGCACCGTCCCGCGCAGGGCGTCGTACTCGACGATGATCCCGAGATTCGGCCCCGGGGTCCCCTTGGTGTAACGGGCCACGAAGGCGGTGGCGAGCCCGGCGACCCCCTTCTCGACGGCAAAGCCGTGCCGGGTGAGGTAGTCGGTCAGGATCGTCACCGACCGCTCTTCCTTGAAGCCGACTTCCGGATGGCGGGTGATGTCGTCGGCCATCGCCTGAAGTTCGCCGTCCCACAGCGCCTTGGCACGCGCGACCACCGCGTCGCGCTTCGCGTTAGGCGCGGCGGTGAGACGGGCGGCCAGTGCGGCGGCGTTGATGCGCTGCTCGAGCTCACCCTGCCGCTTGACGACGTCGCTGGCGGCGGCGCGCTGGGTCGGCGTCTCCTGGGCGCGGGCGAGGGGCGGGACGGCGACGAGCACGGCGACCGCCGCCGCCAGCGCGTGGTGCGCGAGGCGGTGGCGCGAGCGTGCGGGCGCGGGCATGGCGAGGGGCGGGAGGGGAGGGCGGCAGGGAGCGGCGGGCGAGTGCGGCATGGTGCGTCGGAGTGGATGGGGAGTGGAGGGAGTGGGGGTCGCAAACGCCACCCCGCGCGTCATCGGGACGGTACGCGCCGCGCCGTGTCCGGCGCGTGCCGCGCCATGTCCGGCGCGTGCCGCGCTCTGTCCGGCGCGTGCCGCGCTCTGTCCGGCGCGTGCCGCGCTCTGTCCGGCGCGTGCCGCGCTCTGTCCAGCGCGTCGATCTTGTCCACGCGCTTCGCGTGGCGTCCGCCGGCGAACGGCGTGTCAAGGAATGTGCGCGCGATCTCCAGCGCCAGGCGCGCCCCGATCAGCGTCCCGCCTAACGTGAGGACGTTCGCGTTGTTGTGTTCGCGCGCGTTCGATGCCGTGGTCACGTCGTGGCACATCGCGGCCCGCACGCCGGCCACCTTGTTGGCCGCCATGCAGCTGCCGATCCCCGCGCCATCGACCATGATCCCCACGTCCGCCCCCCCGTCCGATACCGCGCGCGCCACGGCGATTGCGAAGTCGGGATAGTCCACCGCGTCGGCGCCGAACGTCCCGACATCCTGCACCGTGGCGCCGCGCTCGCGCAGGAATGCGAGGAGGGCGTCCTTCATCGCCACGCCGCCGTGATCGGCGCCGATCGCGACGCGCATCGCGCTCCCCGGCGACGTGCCGGGAACCGTCGGTGTGGGCACAGGCTCCCCCTTCGGCGCGGCGATCGATCCCCGTCTCATCGCCCCCGCCCCCGTCCCCGCCCGGTCTCCGGTGAGCGCTATGCCGTGCCGGACCGCCGCGTCGCGGGCCGCCGGCGTCACCAGGGCTCCGGCGGCGTCCAGCGACGTGGCCCCGTCGCGCCGGGCGCGCAGCACGTCTCGTTCGGTGAGGAGGGGACGACGAGGCATCGTGGAAGAATCGAGGAGCGGCGGCCGAAGGCGCGCCGTGCCGGAGCTTGGAACCCGGGCGAGGGAAACATGGCGCGCCGACCGTAGGGGGCGCGAGAGGGAGCACTGGCTCCGCCCGGGGTATGACATGCCAGCGAGAGGATTTTGTGCTCCGCTAGTTCGCGCTGTCCTTGGCCGAGCGCGCTACCGGCGCTTTCTTCTACGCACACGTCAACCCTTCCCATGACGATTGACGGACGCGCGTACCGGGTGATGCTCCGGGTGGTTTCCCTCCTCCTGCTGGTGCTGCAGGGGAGTCTGGCCTGCGCGTCGGTGCCGGAAGGGAGTCGCGGGATCGGGCGGCGCGCGCACGTCGAGTCGACGTCGACCGCGCGCCACTTCGCCCACAACGAGTCCCAGTGTGCGGTGTGCACGGTGCGGTCGGTACATGCGACCGCACGTGTGTGGCCATCCGACGCGCGCCACGGCGCTGAGACCCGTGCGGCCCTCGCCCTCGCGCGCGTCCAGGCCCCGACGACGGGAGCGCGATGGCGCCCCTCGTCGCGCGCCCCACCACGTCCCGCAATCGCCGCCAGGGTGTAACGCGCTCCCCGTCCCGGGGATCGCGTGCGATTCGCGATTCCACGTGGGGAGTGCATGTCCACAACGTACATCATGCTGGCGCTGGCCCTCGGAGCCGGCGCCTTGCCGGCGCAGCAGCGCGACGGAGGTGGCACGCCGCCGCCTCCCGACTCCGTCCGCCTGACGAGGGTCGACGCGGTCAGTGCCGCGCTGCGGGCCAATCCGCAGGTCGACATCGCCCGCGAACAGTGGCTCCAGGCGCGGGCGCGACACGTCACCGCCGTCGCCCTCCCGGATCCGTCCTTCACCTACTCGCTCGACGACGAACCGCGCGTCTTGCAGCTGGGGCGTGCCGGCGCCAAGAACGCCGAGATCGGCGTCGGGATCCCGTTTCCCGACAAGCTGAGGCTCCGGGGCGCGATCGCCCAGGCCGACATCCGGTCGGCGGATTACCGCTACACGCAGATCAAGCAGCAGGTGGCCGCCAGCGCCTCCAAGGCGTACGACGCCTTGCTGGCCACGCGCCGCCGCGGGCGCGACCTGCGCGAGGGGCGCGCGCTGGCCGACTCGGTGGTGCGGCGGGCGCAGGCGCGTTTCGACGCCGGGTTCGTTCCGCGCCTCGACGTCATCAAGGCACGCGTCGACCTCTCGCAGGCCGACAATGACCTGATCGCCAACGAGCGCGACCTGGCCAATGCCGAGGCGGCACTCAATCGCCTGATGGGGTTGCCGTTAGGCACCCACCTGGCCCAGGCCGATTCCCTGCAGATTCCGCGCGACCTTCCCCCGCTCGATATCCTCGAGCAGGCGGCAAATGCCTCGCGGCCCGACCTGGGCGACCTGCGCTCGCAGCGCGCCGGCGCCCGCGCCAACACCTCGCTCCTCAAGGAGTACTGGCTCCCCGACTTCACGCTCGGCGCCTCGCACGACTACAAGACGCCGGGAAGCCCCGGGTATAGTGCCGGCATCGGGGTCTCGCTCCCGCTCTTCTTCTGGCAGCATTCGAAGGGTGACGTGGCCGAGTCGCAGCATCGCGAACTCGAACTGGACGCCACGCTGCGCGACGCCAACGCGGCCGTCGGACAGGAAGTGCGCGCGGCCTACGCGTCGGCAGCGACCGCGCTCCGGCAGGCGCTCTTCATCCGCGACGACCTCCTCCCCGCGGCGCGCGAGGCCTTTCGCGCGGTCTCGGCGGCGTACTCGCTCGGCGGCGCCTCGTCGCTGGAAGTGATCGACGCCCGCCGCACCCTGCTCGACGCCCAGACGCAGTACTCCGAGGCGCTGGCCAACGCCAACGCCGCACGCGCCGACCTGGAGTTCGCGGTCGGCCGCCCCCTCGATTCCTTCCTCTCCGGAGGCTCGCGTGAATAGCCGCGCCACGCTCCACAAGACGCTCGTCGTCGCGACGTGCGTGGCGGCCGCCACCCTCGGCGCCTGCAACGCCCGCACCCGCGACGCCGACAACCGCCGCGGCGTGAATGCCGGGCACGACTCCGGCGGGCGGGGGATCACCCTCAGTGATTCGCAGCGCGCCCGCCTGACGATCGTCGAGGCGAAGCGATCGTCGTTCATCCCCGTCCTCGAGGTCACCGGCAATGTGGCGTTCAACGGGGACCGCTCCACACAGGTGATCTCGCAGATCTCTGGCCCGGTCACGCGCATCGTCACCCGACTCGGCGCGGTGGTGCGGCCGGGCGACGCGCTGGCGACGGTGTCGTCGCCCGACTTCGCCTCGGCGGTGGCCGACTATCGCAAAGCCGACGCCGCCTGGCGCAATGCCAAGCGCATCGCCGACCGCAACGAGCAGCTCTTCGCCAACGACGCGCTCGCGCGCAGTGACCTGGACCAGGCGCGCAGCGACCTCGCGGCGGCGGCCGCCGACCTCGAGGCAAGCGCCCAGCAGCTGCGCGCGTTAGGCGTGGCCGAATCGACGATCGCCGACGTGCGCGACGGGACGTCGGCCGGCCCGCGCGAGGGGACGATCCGCGCGCCCATCGCCGGGACTGTCGTCGAGCAGCTGATCACGCCGGGGCAGGTGATGGAGGGAGGCTCGACGGTCGCCTTCACCGTCGCTGACCTGTCGACGATGTGGGTCTCGGGGAACGTCTTCGAGGGCGACCTGGGGGCGGTGAGCGTCGGGGCGCGCGCCGAGATCTTCACCGGGGCCTCGCCCGATCCACTGCGCGGCCGCGTCGACTACGTCGCCGCGCTCGTCGATCCCGGGTCCAAGGCCACGGCGGTGCGCATCGTCGCCACCAACTCGCCTCGGCTGCTCAAGAAGGACATGCTGGTGCGCGTCCTCATCCGCGGCGCGCACGAGGTGCAAGGGATCCTCATTCCCGCGGCCGCCGTGCTGCGGGATGCCGAGAATCTCCCCTTCGTTTTCACCGTGGTGAGCGACGGGAGCTTTGTGCGCCGTCACGTGCAACTCGGGAGCCACATCGGCGACCGCTACGAGATCCGGGCCGGCCTCACCCCTGGGGACCGGGTGGTGGCCGACGGGGCGATCTTCGTGGACTTCACGGAGACCCAGTGATGCGTGACATCCCGGATCTCGCCGGCGCGCAGGAGGCGCGCGCCGAGCGATCGATCATTCACCGGATCGTGCATGCCGCGCTCAAGCAGCCGCTCCTCGTCCTGCTTCTGTCGACGGCGGTCGTCGTCGCTGGCATCTGGTCGTTCTCGCGCCTCCCCATCGACGCCTACCCCGACCTCTCGCCGACGCGCTTGGAGTTGGTGACCCAGTGGCCAGGACATGCCGCCGAGGAAGTCGAGCGGCTGATCACCGTGCCGCTCGAGACCGAGATGAACGGCGTCGAGCGGGTGAAGGTCGAGCGGTCGGTGTCGCTGTATGGGCTCTCGAACCTCCGCATCACCTTCACCGACGGCACCGACAACTACTTCGCACGGCAGCGGGTCTTTGAGCGCATTGCCGGCGCCACGCTCCCCGACGGGGTCGCCCCCGACGTGTCGCCGCTCTTCTCGCCGAACGGCTTGATCTACCGCTACGTCCTCGAGTCGCCGGACCGGTCGGCCATGGAGCTCAAGATCCTCAACGACTGGGTCCTCGAGCGCGCCTTCAAGTCGGTCCCGGGGGTCGCCGACATGTCCGGGTTGGGGGGGCAGACGATGGAATACCACGTCGTCGTCGACCCGATCCGGCTGGCGGGGAAGGGACTCGGTGTGGGAGACGTGATCGCCGCGCTCTCGCGCAACAATGCGAATGCCGGCGGCGGTTTCTACACGTCGGGCGGGCAATTCTTCTACGTGCGCGGGCTGGGACGAATCGTCACGCTCGACGACATCGGCAACGTCGTCCTCGCGGTGCAGAACGGCACGCCGGTGACGGTGAAGGACGTGGGGCGCGTGGAAGTGGGGCACGCGCCGCGCCTCGGGCAGTTCGGCTTCAACGACCGCGATGATGCGGTCGAGGGCGTCGTCCTGATGCGCACGGGAGAGCAGGCGCAGGTCGTGCTGCAGCGCGTGCAGGCGAAGGCCCGCGAGCTCAACGCGTCGGTCCTCCCCAAGGACGTGAAGCTGCATACGTACTACGACCGCAGCGACCTCATCGCCCTGACGACGCGCACCGTGGAGGAGAACCTGGTGCGCGGGATCGTCCTCGTGATCGTCGTCCTCATCTTCTTCCTGTACGACATCCGGGCCGGCCTGGTGGTGGCGGCGACGATTCCGCTCTCCTTGCTCTTCGCCTTCATCTGCCTGGACCTCAAGTCGATTCCCGCGAATCTCCTGTCGATCGGGGCCATCGACTTCGGCATCCTCGTCGACGGCGGCGTGGTGATGGTGGAGAACATCTTCCGCCAACTCGCGCAACGACACGGCACCGAGTACTCCATTCAGGAGGTCATCGCCGCGGCGGCGTCGGAGGTCGACCGCCCGATCGTGTACGCCGTGGCGGTAATCGTGGCCGGCTTCCTCCCGATCTACGTCCTGTCGGGGCCGTCGGGCAAGCTGTTCGCGCCCATGGCCGACACGACCATCTTTGCGTTAGGCGGGGCGTTGATCCTGGCGCTTACGCTCCTCCCCGTGCTGTGTGCGGTCGTGCTGCGCGGCGGCGTGAAGGAGCGCCGCAACGCCGCGTTCGAGGCGGTCAAGGGATGGTACGCGCAGGGGCTCGACTGGAGCCTGCGCAACGCCCGGTCCGTCGTGGGCGCGGCGCTCGCCCTCTTCGCGGTGGCGCTGCTCCTCGTCTCGCGCACCGGCGCGGAGTTCATGCCGCACCTGGACGAGGGGGCGCTGTGGGTGCGCGCGACGATGCCGTACACCATCTCCCTCGAGGAGTCGGCCAAGATCGTGCCAACGGTGCGCAACATCCTGCGGTCCTTTCCCGAGGTGACGGTCGTGGCCTCGGAACACGGGCGCCCCGACGACGGCGTCGACCCGACAGGCTTCTTCAACGCCGAGTTCTACGTCGGGCTCAAGCCGTACGATGAGTGGGCGGGGGACTACCACACCAAGGCCGAGCTCATCGAACGCATCGACGCGAAGCTGTCGTCGCTCCCCGGGATCACCTTCAACTTCACGCAGCCGGCCGAGGATGCCGTCGACGAGGCGCTGACCGGGCTCAAGAGCGCGCTCGACGTGAAACTCTTCGGCACCGACCTCACCGTCCTCCAGGAGAAGGGGCTGGCCATCAAGCGCACCATCGAGTCGATCCCCGGGATTACCCACGTGACGCTGGTGCAGGAGCTGGGACAGCCCACGCTCACCATCACCGCCGACCGTGCCCGCCTCGCGCGCTACGGCGTCAGTGTCGACGACGTCAACGCCCTCATCGAGGCGGCCGTGGGGGGCGCCGCTGCAACGCAGGTGGTGCAGGGAGAGCGCGTCTTCGACCTCGTGGTGCGGCTGGCGCCGGAGTACCGCGCGTCGCCGGAGGCGATCGGAAACATCCTCCTCCCCACGCCATCCGGACAGCAGGTCCCGCTGCGCGAGGTGGCGAAGCTCGAGATCACCTCGGGGGCATCCTTCATCTACCGCCAGGACAACAGCCGCTACATCGGCGTGCAGTACTCCGTGGAAGGGCGCGACATGGCGAGCGCGGTGCACGAGGCGCAGGGCGCGGTCGCCGCCAAGGTCGCGCTCCCGCCGGGATACCGAGTGGCCTGGGGAGGCGAGTACGAGGAGTACACCAACTCGCGCAGCCAGCTGCAAGTCGTCCTGCCGCTCACGCTCGCCCTCATCTTTCTCCTCCTCTTCTCGCTGTATGGCAACTTCAAGTTCCCGCTCATCACGCTGCTCGGCGTCGTCCTCTCGGCGCCGTTAGGCGGGTTGATCGCCCTCGCCGTCACCGGGACACCGTTCTCGGTCTCCTCGGGGATCGGCTTCCTCGCCCTCTTCGGCGTGTCGGTGCAGACTGCCGTCGTCTTCATCTCGTATGCCAACGAGTTGCGGCTGGAGGGACGAAACATCCTCGACGCCACCCGGACCGCGGCAGTCCTCCGGTTGCGTCCGATCATGATGACGGCGCTCGTCGCCGC
>DAIESF010000280.1 GCA_027346425.1 Gemmatimonadota bacterium
GCCGATCACCACGCTCCCATCGACGCGCGAAAGATAGTCCGGCACGCGATCGGCCGGGACCGCCACGAGCAGTCCGCCGGAGGTCTGCGGGTCCACGAGAAGGGCACGTTGCGCATCGGTGGCACCACCCCAGTCCACGTCGGGGGCGACGAAGGCCTCGTTGCGCTCCGCTCCTCCGGTTCGCACCCCGGCCGCAAAGGCATCGACCGCCCCGGGGAGGATGGGGAGCGCCTCCACCCGCAGCTGCAACGAGACCCCGGAGGCGCGAGCGATGTGCGACGCGTGCCCGAGGAGTCCGTACCCCGTCACGTCGGTCGCGCATCGGGCACCAACGGCGAGTGCCGCGTGCGAGGCCTCGCGATTGAGGTGCTTCATGGACACGATCATGGCCTCCTCGTGGTCAGGGGAGGCGTTCCCGCCCTTGACGGCGGTGGCGACGAGTCCGGTACCGAGCGGCTTGGTGAGGACGAGCACGTCGCCGACCCGCGCATTGGCATTGCTGAGGATGCGATCGGGGTGCACGCGCCCGGTGACGGAGAGGCCGAATTTCACTTCGTCGTCGACGATGGTGTGCCCGCCGACGAGCGAGGCCCCCGCCTCATGCACCTTGTCCTGCCCGCCACGCAGGATGGTGGACAGCACCGCCAACGGGAGCCTTCCGGTGGGGAATCCAACGATCGACAGCGCCGTGAGCGGCTCGCCACCCATGGCGTACACGTCGGAGAGCGCGTTCGCAGCCGCAATCTGCCCGAAATCGTAGGGATCGTCGACGATGGGGGCGAAGAAGTCGACCGTCTGCACGAGGGCCAGGTCATCGGTCAGGCGAAAGACCCCCGCGTCGTCGAAGGTCTCGTGACCGACGAGCAGTCGGGGATCATTGTGCGGGGTGAGCGCCGCCAGCGCTTGCCTGAGGTCACCCGGACCCATCTTGGCGGCTCAACCCGCGCAGCGGGCGAACTGCGTCAAGCGGAAGATCCGGGCGCGGTCGTCGGTCATCGGGATGTGGCGAGTCCAGGTCGGAAGATCAGCCCACCTTGGCGATGGCGTCGATCTCCACGAGGACGCCGCGCGGGAGCGCGGACACCTGGACGGTGGAGCGTGCCGGGCGGGCCTCGCCGAGCACGCGGGCGTAGACTTCGTTGACGCGCGGGAAGTCGGCCATGTCGTGCAGGAAGACCGTCGTCTTCACGACATCGTTCCACCCGCACCCCGCCTGCTGCAAGACGGCGCCGAGGTTCTGGAGGACGCGATCTGCCTGCGCCACCACGTCACCCTCGACGACCTGCATCGTGACGGGATCGAGCGGGATCTGCCCCGCGGTGAACAGGAAACCGCCGGCGACGGTCGCCTGGGAGTACGGTCCGATGGCCGCCGGGGCGTGGTCGGTATGCAGTCGTTGAACGCTCACTGGGAATCCTCCTCTAGGACAGGCCGACAATGGTGCCGTCAGGACCAATGGCCATGCGCTCGGCAGCCGGCTCCTTGGGGAGGCCGGGCATCGTCATGATATCTCCGCACTGGGCCACGACGAAGCCGGCGCCGGCCGCGGGGTACACTTCGTTGACCGTGATGCGGAAGCCGGTCGGACGCCCGAGTTGCGTCGCGTCGTCGGTTAGCGAGTACTGCGTCTTCGCCATGCAGACGGGTGTCTCCCCCATTCCGATCGACTGCAAGTAATCGATCGAGCGCTCGGCCTTGGGAGAGTAGTCGACGCCCTCGGCACCGTACACACGGCGCGCGACGGTCTCGATCTTCTCCCTGATCGGGCGGGTGACTTCGTAGATGGGGGCAAAATGCGCGCCCCCTTCTTCGAGGAGGGCCAGTACCTCGTGGGCCAGCTCAATCCCGCCATCACCGCCTCGGGCGAACACTTCGTTCAGCGCCACGCGCACCCCTGCGCGCCGCGCGCATTCGGTCACCATCGCGATTTCCGCGTCGCTGTCGGTGCTGAACCGATTGACCGCGACCACCAGGGGGAGACCGAACTGCCGCACATTGGCGATGTGGTGCTCGAGGTTGGGGAGTCCGCGCTCCAGCGCGCCCAGGTCCTCACGCGCGAGATCCTTCTTGTTGGCGCCGCCGTTCATCTTGAGGGCGCGAATCGTGGCGACGAGGACCGCCGCCTCGGGGTTGAGCCCGCCGGCGCGGCACTTGATGTCGAAGAACTTCTCGGCGCCGAGATCCGAGCCGAAGCCCGCCTCGGTGACGACAATGTCGCCTAACGCGAGACCGGCCTTGGTGGCAAGCACGGAGTTGCAGCCGTGGGCAATGTTGCCGAACGGCCCCGCGTGGACGAACGCGGGGCCCCCCTCGAGCGTCTGGACGATGTTGGGGCGGATCGCATCCTTGAGGAGCATCGCCATCGCCCCGGCGGCTTTGAGGTCGCCAGCACGCACGGGCTTGCGCTCGGCGCCGTAGGTCGAGCCGACGATGATGCGCGCGAGTCGCACCTCGAGGTCGGCGGCCGACGACGCGAGGGCGACGATCGCCATGATCTCGCTGGCCGGGATGATGACCCAGCGCTCTTCCCGCACCACGCCTTCGGCCGGCCCGCCGAGCCCGATGACGGCGCGCCGCAGGGCGCGATCGTTCATGTCGATCGTGCGCGGCCAGGTGATGCGGCGCGGATCGATGTTGAGGGCATTCCCCTGCTGCAGGTGATTATCGAGCATCGCCGACAGGAGGGCGTGGGCCGACGAGATGGCGTGGAAGTCTCCCGTGAAGTGGAGGTTGATGTCCTCCATCGGGAGGACCTGCGCGTAGCCTCCTCCCGCAGCCCCACCCTTCACGCCGAAGACCGGACCCAGGCTGGGTTCGCGAATACAGAGCGCGGTTCGCTTGCCGAGCTTGCGCAGTGCCTGCGCCAAGCCGACCGAGGTGGTGGTCTTTCCCTCCCCGGCGGCCGTCGGGTTGATGGCCGTCACGAGGACGAGGCGTCCGCGCGCCGCGCGCTGCGTCACCTCGAGCGGGATCTTGGCCTTGTACTTCCCGTACAGATCGAGTTCGTCAGCGGTGAGGTCGAGCTCGGCCGCTACATCGGTGATCGGGCGCAGCTTGGCCCCCTGGGCGATCTCGATGTCGGAAGGGAATGGAGGCATGAAATTGGGACGGGATACGGGAGGCGGGAGTTGACCCGTCGCGGCGTAGGGCGCCTGGCGCGCGGGCACGTGCGGATGCGCCGCGATACTATCCGGCGGGCGACGCCAAGGCTAGGCCGAAGAGGCGAGCGGCGTTGGCCGACACCTGGTCGCCCAGCGTTTCAGCGGTTACGCCGCGAGCGAGGGCCACTTTCGCGAGGGTGAGGGAGGCGTACGCCGGCTCATTGCGCTTAC
>DAIESF010000286.1 GCA_027346425.1 Gemmatimonadota bacterium
ACTGCGGGTTGCGTGAACATCGCCCCGCCGACGGCATCCAACTGCCCGGTGACGGTGTTCAGCACGTTGATGAGCCAGCAGGCCAGGGCACCGAACTCCTGGGTCGACACGCCCACACGGCCATAGCAGACGGCATGCTCAGCGCGCGCGAAGTCGCGCGCGATCTGGCGGATGCTCCCCGCACTGATCCCTGTCGTCGCGGCCACGCGATCGGGCGAAAAACCACGCACCAGCGACCGGATTGCGTCCACGCCAGTGACAAACGACGGCATGCGATCCGCCGGCGCCAGCGCCTCATCGAAGACGACGTGCAGGAGGGCGAGCAGCAGGAGGGCATCGCTCCCCGGCCGGATGAAATGATGCGCGTCGGCGAGGGCGGCGGTCTCGGTGCGGCGCGGATCCACGACCACGATGCGTCCGCCACGGGCGCGAATCGCCTTGAGGCGCGCCTTCACGTCGCCGGCCGTCATGAGCGATCCGTTGGAGGCAGCCGGATTCGCGCCGAGCATGAGCAGGTGTTGGGTACGATCGAGGTCGGGGATGGGAAGGAGCAGTCCATGCCCGAACATCAGCGTTGCGACGACGTGGTGCGGGATCTGGTCGACGGAGGTGGCGGAGTACCGATTGCGCGTGCGGAGCGCCCGCACGAAGGGTGGGGCGAAGAGGAGGGCGCCGAGGCTGTGGGCGGTCGGGTTGCCCAGGTACACGGCCACCGCGTCGCGCCCGTGCTGCCGCTGCACGGCGTGCAGCTGACGGGTCACATCATCGAGCGCTTCGTCCCATCCGATCGGGATCCAGCGTGCTCCCTCGCGGCGGACCGGCGTGCGCAGTCGATCCGGATCGTCGTGAATGTCCTGCAACGCCACGGCCTTGGGGCAGATGTGCCCGCGGCTGAATGGGTCGTCGTCGTCGCCGCGGATGGAGAGGACGCGACCGGCGTCGTGCTCGACGACGATGCCGCACATAGCCTCGCAGAGGGTACAGGTGCGGAAATGGCGGGTGGGCATGACCACACGATACCGCGCAGCTCCCGGTGTGGTGAGGGGTTGCCCTCGCAACGAAGAACGGGGCCGCCCACTGGGCGACCCCGCCTTCGACCGCAGCAACGCCGTCTCTACGATGGCAAGTTCGATGGCAACAGTGACGGCGTGCCGACGCGGTCACGCGCCGAGGCTACGGCCACGCCGCCGCCGCCGATCAGAATTCCACCTTGAGCCCCAGCTGCGCCTGCCGCGCCGCGAAGGCGCCGGTCGACTTGCCGAACGTTGCGATGGGGGTGGTCCCCTGGAACTGCTGGCCACCGAATGACGAGATGTTGTCGCTGTTGAACAGGTTGAAGACCTCGGCCATCACCGTGATCTTCTGCGAGCCGCGCTGGATGAGGGCGCGCTGCAGGCGCAGGTCAACCGTCTTGTACCAGTTCTCCCACGAGTTGTCCGGGCGCTGCACGCGCTCGCCGTTCGGGAAGTCGTCGAAGGTGACGTTGTTGAGGTTCTCATCGCGCCCGACAATGACGCCGAAGGGACGCGGCGAGGCCACGGTGGCGATGGCCGATGCCTGGATGCCGAGCGGGAGCTTGTTGATGCTCGACAATACGAAGCGGTGACGCTCGTCGCCCGTGGTGTACTGCATCTGGTATGACGACCGGTTCGGGAAGACGTTGGCCAGGTTGCCGTCGAAGTCCGACTTGTACCAGCCGAGCGTATAGGCCAGGTTGACGCGCTGCCCGTTCTTGCTGTAGGTCGCTTGCGTCACGAGTCCGGAGAACTTCGCCTTGCCGAAGTCATCCCAGAGGATGATGTCGCCGTAGGCCGGGCTCAGCACGCGCGCACGGACGGTGGGCGACGCGTTGAACCAGTTGGCGTTGAGGCGGACGTACAGGTTCTTGATGTTCTGGTTGACGTAGTCGACGTTGATGCCGAACGCGTCGGTGAACTGGTGTCCCACGCCCAGTGAGAACTGCCAGTTCTCCGGCGTGCGCATGAGGTTCTTCACCAGCACCGGCGAGAGCGGGGCGGTGGCACCGCCCGCTGCAATGCGCTGCCGCAGCACGGCCGGGTCGGTGGTCCCCGGGTTGACGAAGGTGTACGACCGCCAGGTGGAGTTGAGCCGCTCCTGGAAGCCGATGAACGACGTCACACGGTCGAAGAGGATCGCGAAGCCGCCGCGCAGGAAGGTCTTGTTCTCCCGCGTGGGATCCCACGAGAACGAGATGCGCGGCGAGAAATTGTTGAGGTCGTTCTTCCGGTTGCCGCGGTTGATGTAGTCGTTCAGCTCGGCGTGCGACGTCAGGCGCGTGTCGCTCGCCCACGGCACGGTATAGTCGTTGTTGAGCGTGTTGAGCTCGGCATCGTAACGCAACCCGAGGTTGACCGACAGGTTGTCACGCGGGCGCCACTCGTCGTTGACGTAGAACCCGGTGGTGTAGCCCGTGGCGGTCGCGCGCGCGTCCTCGGTTCCGGCCGGGTCGGTATAGCCGACCGAGATCGACGCAGCGTTAGGCAGGGTCGACGTATCGGTCAGGAAGGAGAACGACCCGAACTGGTTGGACGGGAGGTACTGGCTGCCGTCGATCTTGGACAGCTCGACGCCGAACTTGATCAAATGGTTGCCGCCCCAGTCGTTCACGTTGTACGTCGAGCGATTGACGAGGCGGAAGTGCTTCTCCCTGAGCTCGAGCGGGAAGCCCGACGTCCCGGTGATGATCCCCGGGTAGGTGCGGGTGGGGCCGGGGACGAGCGGCGCCTCGGTGTGGTTCCATTGCACGTACTGCAGCGAGAACTCGTTGACCAGGTTGGTGGTCGGGAGCCAGCGATGGCGCAGCTGCGCCGTGTTGATCAGGTAGTCCTGCGAGATGCCCGCGTCGGCCGACGAACGCCCGCCGTAGTTCCCCTCGCCGCTGAGGGTGCGGGTCGACCACATGAAGTCGTACGTGCTCTTGTCGTTCGGCGTGGCCGTGAGTCGCGTGAAGAAGGTGTGGTTCCGCTGCGGGGCCAGGAACGAACCCTTGTACTTCTGCCATCCGGCGAAGGTGGTCGTCGGGTTGACGTCGATGTAGTTGTCGGTGAGCGTGCCTTCGTAGCTCCCGGCGAAGTACAGCTTCCCCTTGGCGATCGGGCCGCGAAGGTTGAGGCCGAACTGGCTGCGGCCGTACTCCGGCAGCTTCGCGTTGTTGCGCTGCTGGATGAAGGTGCGGGCGATGTAGTCCTTCCCCTGGTAGAAGCCGAAGGCCGACCCTTCCCACTTGTCGGTCCCGCGGCGGCTCACCGCCGAGATGACGTACGACCCGGCGCGCGAATACTCGGCGTCGTAGGGGTTGAGGTAGACGCGGAATTCCTCGAGCGCTTCCTGCGGGAGTGGCGACCCGGTCTGCGGGATGCCGACCAGGTTGCCGTTGAACAGCGACTTCATCTCAACCCCGTCCATGTAGAGGTTGATGAAGCGCAGGTCGGGTGCGCCACCAGCGGAGGGGAGGGCGCGCCCCGACTGCGGGGCGTAGCTCTTCACCCCGGGGGCGATGGCCGCGAGGTTCATCACGCCGCGCGCGTTCATCGGGAGGTTCTCGATTTCCTCCTTTAGGACCGGCGCCGAGATGGACAGGCGTTGCACCTCCACCTGCTTCACTCGTTCGGCGGTGACGGCGACGCCTTGCAGCTCCGTCGCCCCCTTCTCCATGGTGATCGTCAGGCGGGCGCGCTGCCCGATGACGAGCTGCACCGAGTCCTGCACCGGCTTGTAGCCGAGCGCCCGGACGTCCACCGCATACTTTCCCGAGAAGAGTCCGAGTACCACGAACTCGCCGGTCTGGCGCGTGACGACGTTGCGACGTTCACTTGTGGCGATGTTGGTGACGGATATCTGCGCGCCTGCGACGGGCTGGCCGTCGGATCCCATCACGACTCCTTCGAGCGTGATGGTCGTCTGCGCGTGAGCCGGCGCGGACGCGGCAATCCAACCCAGCGTCGCGATGGCAAGGGCACGAACGACCCAAGTTCGCATCTGGTCTATTCTCCTGAGGATGAGTGACGTGAGTGCAACGCGATGCGTGCAGCGTTTGCTGTCGGCCGAAGTGTCTGCGATCACACGGGTTACGTCAATACGGAAAGTGCTGGCCGTGCTGGCCGGGGTACTGGTCGTCCCGGTGGCGGGGGGAGCGCAGCCGGTCGGTGTGCGACGCTGCATGACCGACACCACCCAAATCGCCGGCAACCCGTCCCAGCGGGTCACGCTCGATACCATCGCCCCGGGGATCACCTATACCTGTCTCCTGCGACCCGAGGGGCCGTGGTTGCTGCACGTTGCCACCATCGACCTTCGCAACCGCGCCTACGTGATCGATGGCGTGCGAGCGATGGATCGCATGGTCGGGCGCGAGCGCGTGAGCGCGATGGCGGCACGACTCGCCGCTCGCGGTGAGCGCCCGATGGTGATGATCAACGCGGACTTCTTCGACCTGGGGACGGGGGAGATCGAGAACAACCACGTGGTGAACGGGGCCTGGGTGAAGGGGGAGGTCGTCACCGATTCGCCGCATGACGAGTTCGACAATGCGCACACGCAGTTCGCCATCGATCGGAGCGGCGGGGTGCACATGGGGCGCTTCGAGTTGCACGGCGAGGTTCGCGCGGGGCGCCGCGGGCATGAGCTGGTAGGGATCAACTACCGCCCGCCGCGAACGCCGGGGCTGGTCCTGTACACCCCGTGGTACGGAGGGCGCACCCTGAGCGACACGTCAGCGCGCGCGACCGCCGTGCGCCCCCGCGATCCCGACGCCACGCCGGTGGGTCCCCCTCCCCCTCCGGGAGCTGCAACACCTCCCAGCGTGGCACGCCCCGCCCCGTCGGCGTCGCAGCTGCGCGCCGACAGCGCGCGCGCCGCCGCGCTCGCCGTCACGCGTGCGGCGGTGGAAGTGGCACTCGTCGCCGCCGGGCGCCGGGGCGACACCCTCCTCTACAGCGTGCGGTCGGGGCGCGTACAGTCCGGTGGCGGGACCCGGATTCCCCGGGGTGGGGCGGTGTTGAGCGCAACGGGCGACTCGGCGGTCGCCTTCCTGCGGCGCGTGGCGCGTCGCGGAGGCGTGGTGCGCGTGGTGGCCGGACTGGGGGATCCGACCTTCATCCCACGCGTCTCGGTCGGGGGGTGGCCGAGGGTGGTGCAGGACGGCGTGAACGTCGCGACGCGCGCCGACTCGCTCGAGGGGACCTTTCCCCGCTTCTCGGTGGCGCGCCATCCGCGCAGCGCCGTTGCGCTGTCGCGAGACTCGGCGCAGTTGATGCTGGTCGTCGTCGACGGGCGACGACCGTGGAGCGTGGGGATGTCGCTCGCCGAACTCGGCGACGCGCTCATTTCGTTAGGCGCGTGGCAGGCGATGAACCTGGATGGCGGCGGGTCGAGCGCCCTCTGGGTGGGGGGCGAGGTGGTGAACTATCCCTCCGACCCGACCGGCGAGCGCGCGGTCGGGAACGCGCTCATGGTGCGGCGCCGGCGTCATTGACCGCCGCCACCCGGCTGCACCCTACAGCTCCGCCGGCTCGACCCGGACGGGGAAGTTCATCGAATTGGCCACATAACAGAGCGCATGCGCCCGATGGTGAAGCTGGTGGATGAGCGTTGGGTCGACGGGGTCGCGATAGGTGCCGTGCGGACGCAGGATGACCTCGGTAAAGCGCCCGCCCCCGTCTGCCTCGACGATCATCGTTCCCACCGCGGCGTCGCGGTACGACTCCAGTACCACGCCGGCATCGGCGCACAGGTGCAAGTACCAGAGCATGTGACACGCCGACAGCGACCCCACCAGGAGCTCCTCCGGGTTGTAGCAGGCGGCGTCACCACGAAAGACCGGGTCGGACGAGCAGGCGATGGGGCGCTTGCCCGGCGCAGAGAGCTGGTGCGAGCGCGCGTAGGCGCGGTAGCCGGAGGTGCCGCTCCCGAGGTTGCCGGTCCACTCGAGGTCGAGCGTGTATCGATGAGACTGCATGTCGCGACAGATGGGCGTCGGGAGGCGGGGGGCGACAGTACCTAACGAGGCGGATTGAACTCGATCACGCCGGCACTTCCGGGGGCGGTGGGGTCATTGTCGAGGGGGCCCTTGGGTGGGCCGCGGCGGATCTTGGCACTGGCGTCGGTGATTTCCAGGGCGACGAAGGCGGTCGCCCTCACGTGTTCGGCGGGGACGGCTTCGCAATCGACGCCCACCGCACGCCCCGGGAAGTAGCGGGTCACCAGCCCTTCCGACACCTGCATCTGCTCGGCGGGATCGTCGACGATGCGGGCGGTCCCGAAGCAGACGGCGCTCCGGTAGTTCATCGAGTGATAGAGCGCGGTGCGCGAGTAGACGAGGCCATCCACCATGGTGACGGTGATGCA
>DAIESF010000289.1 GCA_027346425.1 Gemmatimonadota bacterium
GCCATGGGCGCGCGGTCGGCGGTGCGCACCTCCATCGCCATCCCCGGCGTAATGCGCGACGCGTCGCGCGACAGGACATCGCTCTCCACCTCGGGGCTCGCAGGATCGCCGACTTCCACGAGCGGCGTCCCGGCCGGGACCACCCGGTCAGGACTCTCGAACAGCCGGAGGACGACGCCGTCGATCGGTGAAAGGATCGTGGCCGGCACGCCGCCCGCGCTCCCCGGGTCGGCCCCCAGCAACGTCGCGCGCGCGGCGCGCTCGCCTTCGCGCGCCGCAGCCACCCGGGCTATGGCCGCCTCCACCTCCTGCTCCCGCATCCGCACCAGCGCCACCGCCTGCTCCAGCTCGCGCTCGGGAATCGCCCCCGCCACCGCGAGCCGATCGGCGCGCCCCTTGTCGCGCCGCGCCTCGTCGAGCGCGACCTGCAGCTGTTGCAGCTGCGCTCGGGCCTCGGCCGACCGGCTCGAGGATTGGGCGAGCAGCGCCTGCGCTTCGGTGCGGGAGCGCGGGTCGAGTGGCGCCGGGTGCACGCGCACCAGCACGTCGCCCCGATGCACCGAATCGCCAACCGTGAGCCGGCTCTCCTCCATCCGCCCGGTCACGGGGGCGGCGAGTTCCATGTGGTGGCGGAAGCGCGTCACCCCTTCTTCCTCGAGCGTCACGCGCAGCGAGCCGAGCGACGCCGGGGCGACCTCGACTTCCAGCGCCTCCGGACGCAGCCGCCACGCCACCGCGCCAAGCACGATCGCCCCGCCAACGATCCACAGCATCCTCGTGCGATGCAGCTGCATGACGTTCACTCCCGGGTCTTGAGGACGGCGACGAGGTTCAGCCGGTCGATCCGGCGACGCACCGCGATCGCCGAGAAGACCGTCGCCACCGACACGACCGCCACCCCGATCAAGTAGGTGACCGGCTCCGTCACGATCGGGATGCGGTAAAGCGTGGACTCGAAGCGCGCGACGATGAGCCAGGTGAAAAAGTAGGCGAGGGCGAAGGCGAGCGGAAACGAGGCCACGGTCAGCAGGACCTGCTCGCCAAGCAGCATCCCGGCCACCTCGCCGCGGGTAAAGCCAAGAATGCGCAGGCTCGCCAGCTCGCGCCCCCGCTCCGACAGCGCCACCCGTGCGCTGTTATAGACGATGCCGCCGGCCATGACGAGGGCGAAGCCCAGCGTCAGGAACAGTGAGATCTGGAAGCTCTCGGCGATCGTCCGCTCGAATCCCTCCAGCGTCGCGCGACGCACCGTGACGCCGCTGACCGCCGGCATGGCCTTGAGGGATCGGTACAGCGTATCGATCGCGCGCGGGTCGGCGCGCAATACGGCGCCCGAGTAGACCTCCTCCCCCCCCTCGATCCGTCGTAGTGCGTCCGGCCGGATGTAGGCCACCGAGCCCAGGAGGTCGGCGTTGGTTCCCGACACCACGAGGCTCACCGTGCGTCGATCCCCGTCCAGCAGCTCGACTGTCACCTGGTCACCCACTCGAGCGCTGAGGCGGCCGGCCAATGATTCCGAGAGGAGGATCCCCTCGTCAGGGACCTCCCGCACCGAGCGATCGAGCGCCACGACCCGTCGCAGCTGCGAGGCGGGCGGATAGGCGAACAGCGCGGTACGATACGTGGCGGCGTGATGCCGCAACCGCACCGGTACGGTGCGGAACCCCTCCACCTCGATCACCCCGGGCTCGCGCGACAGGGCGCGCACCGCCCGGCGTCGTTGCGGCTCGCGGAAGATGACCGTCACGTCACCGCGATCGGCATAGTGGAACTGCAGCACCTTGATGAAATCGATGGCGTCGAACATCCCCTCGATGGTGATGACCAGACCGCCGGCCATGGCGAGCCCGGCGATGGTCATGATCGTCTTCACCGGGCGACGCTCGATGTTGCGGGCGACGACGAAGTGGCGAGGCGAGCGGGTGACGAGGGCGGCCAGTCGCTCCAGAACGCCGCGCCGGTAGCGGACCGGCGACTCGGGGCGCATCGCCTCCGCCGGGGGGAGGGCGACCCCGCGGGCCACCGCGCCTAACGCCCCCAGCAGGCCGGACGCGCCCCCGATGAGTGCCGCGACGACAACGATCCCCCAGTCCGGAGTGAAGGGCGCGGCCGGGAACTGGAAGAAGCGCGCGTAGACCACGGACAGTTTGGCTGCGAACCAGATCCCGCTCACGCCGCCGACAACCACGCCGACAAACACCGGGACCAGGGCGAGGGCGATGTAGTGCCGGGCAATGGCGGCGTTGCCATAGCCGAAGGCTTTCAGCGTGGCCACCTGCTCGCGCTGCATCCCCACCAGACGCGAGAGGACGACATGCAGGAGGAAGGCGGTGATCCCGAGGAAGATCGCCGGGAGGATGACACTGGTCACCTGCGTCTCGTCGATCTCGCCGTCGAGGAACTGGTGCGACACCTGGTCGGCGCGTCCGTACGCCCCGACCGACCCATTCGCGGCGAGGAGCGTGTCCACCGCCTCGATCACGGGACGAGGGTCGGTGCCAGCGGAGAGGGAAATGGCCAGGTCGTTGAATGCCCCCTCGAGGTCAAACGCCGCCGCCAGCGACGCGCGACCCATCCACAGCACGCCGAAGCGACGGTTGTCGGGAAAGATGCTGGCACCGGCGATTTCGTAGACATACTCGGGTGAGATCCCCGTTCCAACGATCCGCAGCCGCCGCCAGCGTCCACTCATCACGACTCCGACCGAGTCGCCGATGGCCAGCGCGTTGGCAGCGGCAAAGGCGCGGGAGGCCACGACCTCGTCAGCCTGCCCCACCGAGGGCCAGCGCCCCGTCGCCAGGTATACCTCGTTGAGCGCGCTCGCGCGTGGCACCGGTATCGAGACCAGCCGCACGACGGCCGGTTCCGCCAACCTCGGGACGTCGGCCACCACGTCGACCACGATCCGCGGCTCGACCGCGGCCACCCCGGGGATGGCGGCGACCTGCTGCACGATGCGCATCGGGGCCCGTCGCACCGGAACGAAGACGTCGGCGAAGTGCGACCTCGTGTAGTACGCGTCGCGGGAGGTGCGCAGGTAGCCGTTCATGCTGCGCAGCGAGACAAATACCGCGATACCGCACGCCACCACCGCAGCGATCGCCGTCATCTGTCCGCGGTAGTGCCAGGCGTCGCGCCACAACTTGCGGTTCAGGGCGCGCATCCCTACCACTCCAGCTCGCGTGGCGGTCGGCGCACCGCGTTGCGCAGTTCCTCGATTATGCGCCCGCTGCGCATCCGGAGCACCCGGTCGGCCATCTGGGCGATGGAGGCGTTGTGCGTGATCACGACCGTCGTAGTCCCCACGCTGCGATTGATGTCGGCGAGCGCCTCCAGCACCACCACCCCCGTCTCGGCGTCCAGTGCGCCGGTAGGCTCGTCGCACAGCATCACGTCGGGGCGCTTGGCGAGCGCTCGCGCGATCGCCACCCGCTGCTGCTCCCCGCCCGACATCTGCGCCGGGAAATGGTCGAGGCGCGAGGTGAGCCCGACGCGCTCGAGGGCCTCCTCCGGCGACATGGGAGACGTGGAGATCTCCGTCACCAGCGCGACGTTCTCCCGCGCCGTCAGGCTCGGGATGAGGTTGTAGAACTGGAAGACGAAACCGACGTGCTCGCGCCGGTAGCGCGTGAGCTCGCCCTCGTCGGCGGCGACCAGGTCGTGATCGCGGAAGTGGACATTTCCGCTGGTGGGCGTGTCGAGGCCCCCGAGGATGTTGAGGAACGTCGATTTGCCGCTGCCGGACGGTCCAAGGATGACGACCAGTTCCCCGGCGAAGAGGTCGAGATCGACGCCCTGCAGCGCATGGACATCCACATCGCCCATGCGATAGGTCTTGGTGAGCGCGCGTGCGCGAAAGATCGCGGTCGCCTCACCCCGCAGGACTGTTCGCTCCCCGTCGTTAGTTGCCATGGGGCCGCTCGCTCCGCGTCGTGAACGCACGCTAGGGAGCGGCGCGCGCATCGTCTGTCAGCCGCGCCGGGCGACAGGCGTCAGTGCGTCCCCGACAGGGGGCGG
>DAIESF010000329.1 GCA_027346425.1 Gemmatimonadota bacterium
CGAGCGAGCGCATTTCCCCCCAGCGACTCCGTAATGATCCTCGGGAGCGTCATGCGCCCCCCCTCGGGACGGCGGCACCGGTCCCAACGCTCACCCGACTCCGACGCGGCGAGGTCGAGGTGGAGACGGCTTGGTTCGCCCGACATCGGGCAGCGTGCGAATCGTGCATGGTGGGAGTCAACGGACGTCGCGGCGTGTGGTTCGCGCGGAGCCCGTGGCCCCACGACCTGCCGACGCGGGAAATCTCACCCGGTGCGCCCCATCTTGGCGAGTCCGGCGCAGGAAAAATGCGGGGCGATCCGCGCCCGTGCCGCCCCATCCCCGGCGGGCCCCCGCCCTCCGACCGCCAGCGGCCGCGCGACCAGCACGACGACCGCGACAACCGCAACAACCGCGACAAGCGCGACAAGCGCGTCCGGCACCGGGCCCGTGCCGCGCCCGCCGCCGCCCGCTCGCGCATCACGCCCGATGATACGGTTCGCGCCTAACGATTGTCCCGGCGCGATACAGCTGCTCGCCGAGGACGAGGCGCGCCAGTTCGTGCGGCAGGGTGAATGGCGCGAGCGTCAGGCGGCGCGCCGCCGCCTGCTGCACCGCCGTGTCGAGCCCGTTCGCCCCGCCGATCACGAACGAGACGTCCCTCCCCCCTTCGCGGAGCCGCTGCATCCACGTAGCGAAGGCGACCGAGGTGAGGGTCTCCCCGCGCTCGTCGCACGCCACGACCAGGCTCCCCTCCGTCTGCTCGAGGAGGCGTTCTCCTTCGCGGCGCACCACCGACAGCGGGTCGCGGCCATGCTCCTCCTTCACCTCGATCACCTCGAGCGGCCAGTACCGCGCGGCGCGCGCTTCGTAGCCAGCGACCACCTCCGCCAGCCCCCGCTCGCGCACACGTCCGACAACGACCAGCCGGAACTTCATGCCAAGGCGAACGGGCGGTGCGGATGTTGGCCGCACCGCCCGCTCATGTTCCCGCGTCGCGTGCCGAAGCGTCGCGTCACGGACTACGCATAGATGCCGCGCAACCGGTGCACGGTCGCTACGCGGCTGATCGACAGCATGTACGCCGCGGTGCGCATGTTCACCTTGTGTTGCTTGGAGAGCTCGAGCACGTCACGGAACGACTTGACCATGAGGTCGCGCAGCCGCTCGTTCACCGTGTCCTCGCTCCAGAAATAGCCACCGCGGTCCTGGACCCACTCGAAGTAGGAGACCGTCACGCCGCCGGCATTGGCCAGGATGTCCGGGATCACGAAGATCCCCTTCTCGTCGAGGATGGCGTCGGCTGCCGCCGTCGTCGGGCCGTTGGCCCCCTCGCAAATGATCTTGGCGCGGATCTTCGGGGCGTTCTTCGTCGTGATCACGTTCTCCAGTGCCGCCGGCACGAGGACGTCGACGTCCAGCGTCAGCAAGTCATCGTTGGAGATCTTCTCGCCCTTGCCGTAACCCTCGAGCACCTTGTGCTTCTTGACGTACGCAATCGCGTCGTCGATGTCGATGCCGGCCGGGTTGTAGATCGCGCCACTGCGGTCGCCGATCGCAACAATCTTGCACCCTTCGCGGGCGAGGAGCTGCGCCGAGACCGAGCCGACGTTGCCGAAGCCCTGAACGGCGACCGTCGTCCCCTTCACGCTCATCCCCAGGTGGGCGAGCGCCTCCTTGACCACGAACATGCATCCACGCCCGGTCGCCTCACGCCGCCCAAGCGATCCCCCCATCTCGATCGGCTTCCCGGTGACGACCGCGGTCACCGTGTGACGCATCTGCATCGAATACGTGTCCATGATCCACGCCATCACCCGCTCGTTGGTGTTGACGTCGGGGGCAGGCACGTCGGAGTCGGGGCCCAGCAGCTGCATGATCCCCGACGTGTAACGGCGCGTGAGGCGCTCGAGTTCGCCGGCGCTCATCTTGAGCGGATCGCAGATCACCCCCCCCTTCGCGCCGCCGAACGGCACGTTCACGACGGCGCACTTCCACGTCATCCACGCCGCCAGCGCGGTGACTTCATCGAGGGTGACCTGCGTGTCAAACCGGATCCCGCCCTTCGCCGGGCCGCGCGACGTGTTGTACAGCACGCGGATCCCCGTGAAGACCTCGATCTCGCCGTTGTCCATCATCACCGGGCACGACACGATGAGCTGCTTCTCGGGCTTGCGCAGCACCTTGTACAGCCCCGGCTCCAGGTCGAGGAGTTCTGCCGCGCGGTCGAAGCGTGACATCATCGCTTCGAACGGATTGTCTTCGTTGAGGAAACGATCTTTGTCCGGCTGGACGATAGCGTTCGTCGGAAGGCGGAGATCGGTGGGCATGAGGAATGTCTGTGGACCAGCGCAAGGCCGGTGGTTAACGGAGAATTGGATCGTGCGAACGGGCGTCGAGCAGTCGTTGAATCGCCGCCGTGTAGGCCGGTGCGCCGGCTTCGATCGCCACGCGCTGGGAAACATACCACAGCGGCGGCGCGGCGCGAGGCCAGAGGCGCTCGAGCTTCACGGCGTCCTTCAACGTGCAGACGACGGAAGCCGAGGCCGGGGAACGGCGCAGGATGGCCGCCACGTCGTCGTCCGTGAAACGATGATGATCGGGAAACGATACCAGGTCGACGCGGGCCCCGAGCGCTTCCAGTTGCTCGCCCACCCGGCGGGGTGCGCCGACCCCCGCCACCGCAATCACCGGTGCGCCATGCAGCGAATCCAGCGCGCGCACGTCGCCGGGCGCCCCAACTCGGTGCAAGGCATCGAGCTGGAGAGCGACCCGCGCAACCGGGACCGAAGCGATGCCGGCCACCGCGCGCGCGACGTCGGCGGCCGTCGCGGCATCCAGAGACTTCCGGGTCACCACCACCAGCGTCGCACGCTGCAGGGCGCTAGGCAGCTCGCGATACGGTCCGGCCGGGAGACATCGCCGAGGGGCATCCCACTGCTCGGCGGCCACCACGACGACGTCCACGACCCGCTGCGCCCGGCGATGCTGGAACGCATCGTCCAGCACGACCACGTCGCACCCCTCATGCCGCGCGCGTTCACTGGCCGAGACGCGATCGGGACTCGTTAGGACCGGGACGTCGGGGTTGAGCAGCGCGTGCACGGCCGGCTCGTCGTCGCCATAACCGCGCAAGATGAGTCCCGGGTGCGCCCCCGCATCGCGAAGGCGCCGGGCGATATCGGCGGCGACCGGGGTCTTCCCGGTGCCACCCACCGTCAGGTTTCCAACGGAGAGGGCGGGAACCGCGGTCGGGTGACTGGCACGCGCCCCGATGTCGAACAGCGCATTGCGCACCGCCACCCCTCCGCAATACAGCCAACCGGCCGGCATGAGCAGTGTCCGGGCCGTCCGCGCCAGCGCCCCTCGTCCCTCCCACACGGCCGCCGGGTCCATTCGTTAGGCCTCGTCGGGCCCGCAGACCGACATGAGGAGCGCGCGAAAGCGCGGGGCCTCGGCTTCCGCCTCGCGCGGCGACGTCGCATGCGGCCGCTCCCCGGCACTGTAGGCGATCGTCACGCGCGCGAACGGCTTGGGGATCACGAAGCGATCCCAGGAGCGCAGGCGCCAAGCGCGATCGACGGTGGCCCCGAAGGCGATCACCGGGACTCCGGCGCGCATCGCCGCGACCACCGCCCCAGGGGCAAACTCGCGGCGCGGCCCACGCGGCCCATCCGGGGTGACGGCCACTTCATGCCCACCGTCGAGTTCGCGCACCAGTTCCAGCAGGGCGCGTGCCCCGCCCCGGCTCGATGAGCCGCGCACCGTCCGGCACCCCAGCGACTGGCAGATGCGGGCGATGATCTCGCCGTCCGAGTGTGTGCTGATCAGGACCGAGATTCCCTGGTCCCGATGCTGCCAGAGGATGGGGAGGAGTTCCCCGTGCCAGAGGACGATGACCATGGGCGCGCCGGTCGCACGCAACGCGGCGAACGCATCCTCCCCGCGGGTCGACATTCGCCACGTCCTGGCCAGCAGGCGAACGACGCCCCCGCCCAGCGTGCTGACGATCGCGACCTTGGCCCGACGGCGCCAGCCGACCGGGCGCTCGTCGACTGAGCGCCCGCCGACAGGAAGCTCGTCGACACGGCGCTCGTCGCTCACCGCGCCAGCTCGGCAGCCATCGCCGCCACCCGCGCCGACGCCCCGGGGGTCCCGAGCGAGGCGCGCACCTCGCCTAACGCCGCCAGCTGCGCCTCGCGGGCCGCTCCACCTGGCACCAGCAGCGCCCCGAGGGTCGCGGCGATTCGGGAGGGGACCAGGGCGTCCTGTACGAATTCGCGCGCCACTTCCTTGCCGGCCACGACATTCACCAGCCCGATGAAGGGGATCTTCACCGCGCGCCGCGCGATCGCGTACGTCCAGCCACTCGTGCGATAGGCCACCACCAGCGGGCACCCGGCGACCGCCGCTTCGAGCGTCGTCGTGCCGCTCTTGCACAGCGCCGCGTCGGCAGCGCGCAATACGGTGAACGAGGCGTCGTGCACCTGGCGGTATGGGCAACGGGCGGCGTCGAGCTGGACCGTCGGCGCCACGCTCACCACGACGTCGAGCCCAGGGTGCTGCGCCTCGAGCAGTCGCGCGGTAGCCACGAAGTCGTCCAGATGGCGGGCGATCTCCTGCGCCCGGCTCCCCGGGAACAGCGCCAGGACGCGACGGTCAGGTGCAATGCCCAGCGCCGCACGAGCCTCGCCCTGCGTGGGGAGCGCCCGCGCCCGGTCCAGCAGCGGGTGACCGACAAAGGTCGCGTCGACTCCGTGCTGCCGCAGCAGCGCCTCCTCGAACGGCAGGATCACCGCCGCCTTGGTGACGAGCCGGGCCAGCGTGGGGAGCCGCTTGGCCCCCCAGGCCCAGACCTGCGGCGTGATGTAGTAGAGCACGGGGACGCCATGCCGTCGCGCCGCCGCCGCGACCTTCATGTTGAAGCCCGGATAGTCGATGGTCACCAGCAGGGCCACCTTCCCGCTTACCAGGCGGCGCTCCAGCTGCCGCAGCAGCGCCCAGTGATGCGGCACCTTGCGCAACACCTCCACGAAGCCCATCACGGCCATCGACTCGGCATCCTCGAGCAGCTCGACGCCGGCGCTGCGCATGTTGCGCCCGCCCATCCCCACCAGGTGCAAATCGGGGCGCAGCGCCGTCAGGGCGCGCGCCAGTCCGGCCGCGTGCAGATCGCCGGATGCCTCACCGGCGATCATCAGGACTTCACGCACGCGGCCGCTCCAGCCCCGCGGCCAGCGCGGGGCGCGTGCGCTCGATCTCCCGCACGATGCGCAACGCCACCGCCAGCGCTTCCCGCCCATCGTCGCCCGTCACGGTCACTGGCGCCTTCCCGCGCACGGCGTCGAGGAACGAGCGGAATTCCAGGCGCAGCGGCTCCCCCTCCGGAGCCTCCAGCGGAATACGCTCCACGAACGCTTCCAACTGCTGTGGCGCTTTTGTCAACTCCGACAGATCCACGTCACCGCGAATGCGGTAGAACTCGCCGTTCCCCGCGCCGAGGTCGAGCGAGAGGTACCCGCTCTGCTGGAAGATGCGGAGCTTTCGCATCCGCTCGCGTGAGACCCGGCTGGCGGTCACGTTCGCCACCGCCCCCGACGTGAAAGTGATGCGGGCGTTGGCGATGTCGACGAACGGCGTGAGCACCGGGATCCCGACCGCCTGCACCTCCTGGGCCCCGCTCTTCACCAGGGTCAGCAGAAGATCGATGTCGTGGATCATCAAGTCGAGCACCACGGCCACGTCGGACCCGCGCGGATTGAAGGGCGCAAGCCGGTCGCTCTCGAGGAAGCGTGGCCGGTCGACGTACGGCATCGCCGCACGGATGGCGCGATTGAAGCGCTCCACGTGACCCGTCTGCACCAGCGCCCCGCTCGCCCTGGCAATCGCGAGGATCTCGTCGGCCTCGGCGAGGGTCGCCGTCAGCGGCTTCTCGATGAGGACGTGCCGCCCCTGCGCCACCGCCGCCTTGGCCACCGCGTAGTGCGCCGGCGTTGGGACCACGATCGTCAGCGCATCGCACGCCTCGACCAGCGCCGCCTCGCTCTCCCACGCACGGACTCCGAGTTCTTCCGCCACCTGCGCCGCGCGCTCAGGGCGCGCCTCGTGGAAGCCCACGAACTCCACGTCGTCCATCTCGCGCATGATGCGCACGTGGTGGTAGCCTAACGCGCCGGCTCCCACCACCCCGATCCGCGTGCGCGCCGGCGTCAAATCACCACCCCGCGCCCGGAGTCCTCGAGGAAACGGAGGAAGTGATCCACCTCGGCCATCGGCTGCAACTCCGAGCGGGCCCGCTCCATCGCCTGCGAGACGTTCAGTTCCGAGCGGAAGAAAAGGCGATAGGCGCGCTTCAGCTCCCGCACCGTGTCCTCGGAGAATCCGCTCCGCTGCAGCCCGACGCTGTTGAGCCCGTACAGCTTCACCGGGTTCCCGACCGCCTTGAGGAAAGGAGGGACGTCCTTCGCCACGCGCGAGCAACCCCCAACGAAGGCGTGCCGCCCGATCTTGACGAACTGGTGCACCGCCACCAGTCCCGAGATGATCACCCGGTCCTCGATCGTGACGTGCCCCGCCAGCTGCGTGCCGTTGGAGATGATCACGCCGTCGCCCACGTGGCAGTCGTGCGCCAGGTGCACGTACGACATCAGGAAGCACCCCTTCCCCACCGTCGTGCGGTACGATTGCGACGTGCCGCGATTGATCGTGGTGAATTCGCGGATGCGCGTCCCCTCCCCGATATCGACCCACGTCTCCTCGCCCTTGAACTTCAGGTCCTGCGGGTCGCCCCCGATCACCGAGCCGATCCCGACGACGACGTTGGACGCGAGCTTCACGTTCTTCTCGAGCACCGCGCGCGCCTCGATCACCACGCCGTCACCCAGTTCGCATTGCTCGCCCACGATGGCAAACGGCCCGATGCGCACGTTCTCCCCCAGCACGGCCCTGGGAGACACAATCGCGGTGGGATGAATCTGCGCGCTCATCGATCCCTCAACATCGCTGCCATGTCGGCTTCGGCCACCACGCCGCCGTCCACCTTCGCGACCCCCTTCATCTGGCACATCGGGCCGCGGATCTTCACCACGTCGAGCTCGAAGCGCAGCTGGTCGCCCGGGCGCACCGGCTTGCGCCACTTCACGTTGTCCAGTGACGTGAAGTACACGACCTTGCTCTCAGGATCGGGAACGGTCCCCATGAGCAGGATCCCCCCCACCTGCGCCATGGCCTCGATGATGAGGACCCCGGGCATGATGGGGTGCCCCGGGAAGTGCCCCTGAAAGAACGGCTCGTTGATCGTCACGTTCTTGAGTCCGACCACGCGCTTCCCCTCATCGTATTCGATGACCCGGTCCACGAGGAGGAATGGATAGCGGTGCGGCAGCACCTTCATGATCTCTTCGATTTCGATCACCTGCATCTCCTTGCACGCCCGCTTGGTCAGTTCGCGCACGAGTCGCACCGTCCCCGCATGGCTGGGGCGGTGCGCCACCACGCGCGCACACACGCGCTTCCCCGCCAAGGCGAGGTCGCCGATACAATCCATCGCCTTGTGCCGCACGAATTCGTCGGCCCAGCGCAGTTCGTTCCCTACCACTCCCTCTGGCCCCAGCACGATCGCGTTCTCGGTCGAGCCCCCCTTGATCAATCCGCGGCTGCGCAAGTACTCGACCTCGTGGGCGAACCCGAAGGTCCGCGCATCGGCAAGCTCGGCTGCGAAGAGCGCGGGACTCACCACATACCGCCCCGCCTGCCGCCCGACGAGCGGGTGCGGGAAGTCGATCGACACCTCCAGCGACAGTGCGTCGGCCGGATACGCCTCGTACCACGACTCGCCGTGTTCGATACGAACCGGTTCGGCGAGCCTCAGAACCTCCACGCGCCCGCCGTGTGGCGCAATCCCTGCCTCCATCAGCGCCCGAAAGAAAGGGCCCGCGCTCCCGTCCATGATCGGCGGTTCCGGCCCGTCCATCTCGATCACCAGGTCGTCGATCTCCTGCGCCGCCACCGCCGCGAGGACGTGCTCCACCGTGTCGAGCGCCGCCGCGCCCTCGCCAAGCTGCGTCCGGCGCTCCGTCTCCACGGCCACCGAAACGTGCGCGGGCGTGGCGGGGGCGCCGGGCAGGTCGGTGCGGACGAACCGGACCCCGCTCCCCGGCGGCGACGGGCGAAAGGTCAGCCGGCACGGGACGCCGAGGTGCAGCCCGACTCCCTCGAGCGAAATGGGGCCGACAATCGTCTGCCGGCGTCGCGACGTCACGAATCGCCTCCCCCAAGCAGCTTCTCCAGCCGGCGCATCATCCCCGCCAGCTTGAACAACGCCGCCTGGGCCCGCAACGCCTCACGGTGCGGACGCGCGGGATAGCCCGACCACGTCTCCCCAGCGGGCACGTCACCGAAGACTCCGGCCTGCGCCCCCACCCGCGCCCGGTCACCGATGTGATGATGCCCGGCAATCCCCGCCTGCCCGCCGATCACGCACCCGTCGCCCAACCGTGTGCTGCCGGAGATCCCCACCTGGGCGACAATCAGGCACAGGCGGCCGATGCGGACGTTGTGGGCGATCATCACCAGGTTGTCGATCTTCGTCCCGGCGCCGATGACGGTGTCGTCGATGCTGCCGCGATCGATGGTCGTGTTCGCCCCGATCTCGACGTCGTCCTCCACGATGCAGCGCCCGACGTGCGGGATCTTCTGGTGACTCCCGTTCGCAAAGACGAAGCCGAAGCCGTCGTTCCCCAGCCGCACACCGGCGTGTGCCACGACGCGGCGCCCGAGCACGGTGCCGGGATACGCCGTCACGTGCGGAAAGAGGTGCGCGTCGTCACCGATCTCGACGCCGTCGCCGACCACGACGTGCGCGTCGAGTTGCACCCGGTCGCCAATGCGCGCGCCGTCGCCGATGACCACATACGGTCCGATCGTCGCCTCAGCGCCTAACGGCACACCTCGGCCGAGGCGAGCCGTCGCGTCGACGCCGGGACGGCGGGGCGGCGCCCTGAACAGCAGCGGCAGGAGCCGAAGCATCGCCTCCTGCGGCTTGTCGACCACCACCCGCGCCGGGACGCCAGTCGGAGTGTCGGCAAGTTCGGGGGCGACGAGGGCCACGCTCGCCCCGCACGAAGCGAGCAGCGGGGCATACCGGGCGGATGCGAGGAACGTGAGCTGCCCCGGGGTGGCGCGGTCGATCGGGGCGACTCCGTGCACCGGAGCCTCCGCGTCACCCTGCACCACCCCGCCCACCAGTTCCGCGACTTGCCGTGCCGTCAGCATTGGTGCCAGCCGCGGCGCCCCCGGCATCTCGCCGGTTGGCGCCGTCCGGTTACGGCTTCTTGGGTACCACGCCAGCGGGCTGCGCCTTCGCCCCCGTGGCCTTCGGTTCGTCCTTCGCCGTCACCGGGAGCGGCTTGAGGCGCCCCACCACCTTGTCGGTGATGTTGAGCGTCGAGTCCGCCGCCACGATCACGCTCGCGTTCGTGCCGATGTCGAAGATGAAGCTGTAGCCGTCCTCCTTCCGCAGCGCGTCGAGCACTTCGCGGATCTGGTTCATCATCGGCTGCACGAGCTCACCCTGGCGCTGCTGCATCTGCGCCTCGAGCAGTCGCGCCGAGTTCTCGAACGACTGCTGCTTCTCGCGGATCTCCTTCTCGCGCAGCTCGCGGGTCACCGCCGTCAGCGTCGGCGCCGCCTTCTGGTATGCCGAGGCCATCGCCTCGAGCGTGTCCTGCATCTTCTTGATCTTCACCTGCGCCGCGTCGTACTCCTTCTGGAAGGTGCTCTCGGCCGCCGCGCGGCCGGGCGCCTTGTCGAGCACGACGCGAGAGT
This sequence comes from Gemmatimonadota bacterium, assembly GCA_027346425.1. Classification (GTDB taxonomy): domain Bacteria; phylum Gemmatimonadota; class Gemmatimonadetes; order Gemmatimonadales; family Gemmatimonadaceae; genus SCN-70-22. The sequence goes on from DAIESF010000329.1 coordinate 9,805, forward strand.
CGATGTAGGCAAACTTCGCCCCCGTCGACTGCGCCGACACGGCGCCCGACACGAGGGTGAGGAGGCCCAGGGCCATGAACGTTGCGCGAATACGTGAGTGCAGCATGTCGTCTCCGATGCTAGAAGAGCTGTCCAAGCCTGAAGTGGAGTTGCCATTTCGGCGCCTTGCGCCCACTGGCATCGAGTCGATCGAAGCCATAGGCGTAGTCGAGGCCGAGCGGGCCAAGGGGGGTGACGGTTGACGCACTGATCCCTGCGCCGCGATAGAGGCGCGTGGGATCGAAGTCGCGGGGATGCCGCCACACATTACCCGCATCATAGAACCCGGCAAGATAGAGGGCCTGGTTGATCCGGACCCCCACCTCGGCCGTCGTGCTGAAGAACGCCTTGCCGAAGGAGGTGCGCGTGGCGTTGAAGGTGCTCGTCCCCGTGACGTAGCCGGTCGGGGAGATGGAAAACTCCTCGTAGCCGCGCAGGCGCTCGCCGAACTGCACGCCGCCTAACGCGAACTCCTGGGAGAAGAAGAATGGACCGGTGTTCCCGAACACGCTGCCGGTGCGTGCCGTCAACCCCGCCACGAACTTGATCGGCTGCGACCCCGGGCGTCCCCCCCCAACCTGCCCCAGCGGCGCAAAGGCGCTCGCGTCGGCCGTGTATCGCTGGAACGACGAGGTCCCGCCGAGGATCCCGCCATTGAAGTTTGCCGCGATGTTGTACTGCGCCCCCGCCGTCGGGAACGGCAGGTCGATGCGGGTGTCCCGCGTGAGCGAGACGCCCAGCGTCGAGCGGAACGACTTGTTGCCGTAGTCCGACCGGAAGTCGCCGAGCAGCCCCTGCGTGCCAAACGTGACGTTCTCTGCCCCGTACGACAGGAAGACGCGAGTGTACGGCGAACGCGGGAGCGGAACGCCGAACTGCAGCTGGGCTCCGGTGCGCAGCGACCGGCCCAGGTCGGCGATATAGTAGCGCTGCAGCGAGCGGTACACCGAGAGCGTGCCGGAAATGAGCGACTGCCGGATCCGCGGATCGCTGTACGACAGGTTGAAATCGTTGATGTAGCGCCCGAACTGCCACTGCAACGAGCCGCGCTTGCACTGCCCGAACAGGTTGGGCTGGTCGAGGCCGATGAAGCCACCGACCCCGGTCCCCTGCCCCATCGACGCGCCGAAGTTCACGTTCCCCGTGCGCTTCTCCTTGACGCGAAAGACGACGTCGACGTCGCCCTGATCGTTGGCCGTGCGCGTGTCGGGGGGCGGAATCGGGGTCTCGAAGAAGCCCAGGTTCCCCAGGCTCTGCCAGGAACGAATCAGCGCTTCCTGGTTGAACACCTGCCCGGGAAGAATGACCAGCTGGTCGCGGATGCAGGTTTCCTGTGTGTAGTCGTTGCCGAAGATGTCGATCCGGTTGATGACCGCCGGCGTCCGCTCATCGACTTCCCAGCGCAGGTCTACGTAGTGCGAGGAGTCCGGCATGACGCGTCGCTCGACGACCGGACGCACGTTGGCGTAGATGTACCCTTCGGTAGCGTAGGCCTGTGAGATCTTCTGTTTTGCATCGTCCCACGCCGCCTGATCGAAGATCCCCTTCGGCGTCGGCGTGCGGCGCTTCAGGAAGTCCGTCACCCGCGACATCACCGGGCGCGACTGGTCGCCGAACGGATAGAAGCGCGCCAGGTCCTCGCTCGAGTAGTGCTTGTTCCCGGTGACCTCGAAGTCGCCGACCTTGTAGCGGGGCCCCTCCTCCACCGCAATGTCGACCAGCGCCTTCCCACGCGCGCGATCGATGATCAATGTGTCGCGGGCCACCCGGAAGTCGATGTAACCGCGCTTGGAATACAGCTGCGGAATTCGCTCGGCGAGGTCGCCGGCGTAGTTGTCATCGTCAAACTCGCCCTTGTGCCAGAAGAAGAACCCCTCTGGGCGCGTCTTCATCGCCCCCACCACCTCCCCCGCCTTGAGGCTCTTGTTCCCCGTCACCCGCACCCCCGACACGGCGAGGCGGCGCCCTTCGTCGATGCGGAACGTCAGGCGCACGGCCTCGTCCCCCACCTTCTGGCTGTCCACGTTGACCCGCGCCAGGAAGTAGCCGTTCTTCTCGTACAGCGAATCGATGCGGTGGACGGCCAAGGCGACCGCCGAGGGATCGAGCGGCTTGTTGTAGGTGAGGTCGATTTTGTCGCGGATGCTCCGTCCCGACAGGCGATCAACCCCCTGCACGTCCGTCTCGACCAGCAGCGGGCGCTCTTTGACCTCGAGCGCCAGCACCGCAAAGTTCCGCGCGTCGTCGAGGTCGCAGACGACGCTCACGCTCTCGTACTGCCCCGTCTGGTACAGCGCCCGGATGGCACGCTGCACCGCCTTGTAGTTGAGCTGGGTGCCGGCAATCAGCCCCGCCTCGCCGAGGACGTCGGCGACGCCGACGCGCTTGTTCCCCCGGACCGCAATCGAGTCCGGGGTGGTGCAACGACCCTGAGTAGCGGCGTCCTGGGCCGACGCATTGCGTGCGATCAGGCCCAGCGCCACAAGCGCTAACAGCTTCCGCGACATAGCCGACTAATATACACAATGAGAAGGGCCGGGTTCAGTGTGAACCCGGCCAATCTTTTCGACACTTCACATCGGGAATTGGCTTACGCCGTCACGAACGCCCCCGCCTCCCCCTTCGCTTACGCCTTCGGTGCGGAGTTGCTCATGACCCGAAAGACGAGTTTCTGGCCGTCCTCGGCCACGTCCACGTCGATCTCGTCCCCCTTCGAGAACTCGCCGACCAGGATCTTCTCGCTCAGCGGGTCCTCGACGTAGCGCTGGATCGCCCGCTTGAGCGGCCGGGCCCCGTACTGCTCGTCGTACCCCTGACGGGCCAGGAAGTCGGAGGCGGCGTCGCTCAGCTTGAGCGACAGCTCCCCCTCGGACATCCGCTTTTGGACGTCGCGGAGCATGATCCCCACGATCTGGGCGATGTGTTCCTTCTGCAGCGGATGGAAGACGATGATGTCGTCCAGGCGGTTGAGGAACTCCGGGTTGAAGACCTGCTGGAGCTCTTCCTTGACTTTTTCCGCCATCCGCTCGAACGACGCCTTGAAGTCGGGGGCGGTGAAGCCGAGCGACTTGTTCTTGGCGACGTCCTTGGCGCCGACGTTCGAGGTCATGATCACGACCGTGTTCTTGAAGTCGATGACCCGCCCGTAGTTGTCGGTCAGGTGCCCCTCGTCGAGGACCTGCAGGAGGATGTTGAAGACGTCGGGGTGTGCCTTCTCGATCTCGTCCAGCAACACCACCGAGTACGGCTTCCGGCGGATCGCCTTGGTGAGCGTCCCCGAGTCCTCGTAGCCCACGTACCCTGGCGGCGCGCCAATCAGGCGCGACACCGAGAACTTCTCCATGTACTCGCTCATGTCGACCCGGATGAGCGCCGACGCGTCGGCGAACAGGA
>DAIESF010000482.1 GCA_027346425.1 Gemmatimonadota bacterium
CCCGACTGGTATCCGGCGTCGAACGGCGACATGCGCTCGCTCGTGCAGGGGCGCTTTCACCTGATAGTCGGCCCCCAGGAACGCGCGGAACTGTACGACATCGTTGCCGATCCGCTCGAACAGACAAAGCTGATGGACGATGCGGTCCCGGCAGATACGCTGGCCGAGATGCAGCAGATCCTGGCAGGGTTGCAGAGAAAGGACACTGGGTTCCGATGATCGGCGTGCGCGCGCTGTGGCACGACCCGCGAGCGGACCGTTCGCCATCTGCGCATCGTCATCAAGTGCCCGCCGGGTTCACGAGTCGGCGCCCTCGCGAGGCACACCTCCTGCATATTTTCCCCACGTGAACTCATCTCACGAAATCTCCGGAGCGTTGGCCGACCAGGGGGCACCGCCAGACGAGGCGCCCCCGTCGGCCGTCGCCATCGTCTTTTGCACAGCGCTGGCCGCAGGGCTTGTCGAGTTGGCGCTTCGCATCATGCTTCGGAGCGTGGCAGCGGAATTCGACAACTCGTTCTACCTGAATCCCCAGGCGATCTGGATGGGAGGGCTCGCCAACCTCCCGCTCTTCGGGATCCTCGGGTGGGGCGCGTGGGCGGTGGCCCGAGCGACCGGGCGGCCGGCGCCATGGCGATGGGTACTTGCTGTCGTGGCGTGGCTGGGAGCGCTCGAGCTAGCGTTGATCTCGCACCGCCTGCAGATCGTCGCGCAGCTCATCGCCGCGGCTGGCGTTGCCGCGGTCGTGATGCGCTTCGCAGACGCGTCGCCGGGACGCTTTGCGCGCCTGGTTCGCCGAGCGACTGCAGGAACCGCCGCCATCGCCGCCCTCGGAGGACTGACCTGGAACGCGCTGCGCTTTCAGAAGGAGCGCTCGGCGGCAGCAGCCATTCCCTCAGCGCCGACCGGGGCGCCGAACGTGCTCCTCCTGATACTCGACACGGTGCGGGCCTCAGACTTGAGTGTCTACGGATACGTTCGGCGCACGACCCCGGGGCTCGAGCGCTTTGCAACTGACGCCATCCGCTTCGATCGCGCGATCTCGACCGCACCGTGGACCCTGCCGCGCCATGCCTCGATCTTCACGGGGCGCTATCCGTTCGAGATGACGGTGGGCTACGACGTCCCGCTCGCGCACGACGCACCCACGCTCGCGGAGCGTCTGGGCGCCGTGGGATATCGGACCGGCGGATTCGTGGGGAACACGGTGTACGGTTCGTACCTCCACGGTCTCGACCACGGTTTCCAACGATATCGCGATTACCCGATGTCGGTCAGTGAAATGTTCGGGGCCTCGACGCTCAATCGCCTGCTGATGAGGGTCTGGAACCAGGCGACGAATTCCTACGTGGAGGCGGGGGTGAAGGACGCGCCGGCAGTCAGTGCCGAGTTCACGCACTGGCTCGACGGCGTCCCCGCGGGGCGTCCGTGGTTTGCGTTCCTGAACTACTTCGACGCCCACATGCCGTACAATCCCCCGGCGCCGTACGACCTGATGTTTTCCAAGCAGGAGCCCCTGACCCGGTCGGTGTACGGGGAGTCGCGCCGGAAACGCGACTCGGACGAGGTGCGCGGGTTGCGGGACGCCTACGATGGTGCCATCGCCTACCTCGATGCGCAGCTGCAAATCCTGTTCGCCGATCTCGAGGCGCGGGGACAGCTGGACAACACGGTGGTCATCGTCACCGCGGACCACGGGGAGGCATTCGGCGAGCACGGCTTCCTCAACCACGGGTCGTCACTCTACCTCCCGGAGGTGCACGTCCCGCTCCTGGTGCGGCTGCCGGGCAAGGCGATGCGTGGTTGCGTAGTCCGCGACTGGGTGAGCCTGCGCGACATTGCCGCCACGATCGGCGAGCTTACGCCGGTGGGGCGCGACGCCTTTCCGGGGGCCTCTCTCCTCGACAAGTGCCGGCAGCCCGCCGGCCAGACGGCTTCGGACTCCCTCCATCGGGCGTCGCCAGCGCTCTCGATTGTCGAGGCACGGCGACACCTCAAGAGCTGGTACCCCGCGTCCGGTGGACAGATTCGGGGCATCGTGGATGGGCGATTCGCATTCCTGCAGCACGAAGGGGGGCGCGCCGAGTTGTTCGACCTCGACGTCGACTCGATGCAGCAGCACGACATCTCAGCGCTCGGCCCGTTTGCCTCCGACCGGGCACGCATGACCGAGCGGCTGCAGGCCGGATTCGCCAAACGGGGGGCGCCGCCCGGCGCCACGGCTACCGTAGCCCGGTGAATGTGATGTGTGCGACAGTGAGTTGCGGGCGCGAGACACCATCTTGACGCGAACCGCCGGGGCGTGGAGAATCGCCCGGCCCAATACCGCGTGCTGCGGCCGCCCCGTCGGGTACCAACGTGTCGCGAGAACCTCAAACTCCGTTGAAGACAGGTGATGGCGTCCGAGTTTCCTCTTGAGGCCGCAACGGCGGGCGGGCCCCTGCGCGGCTGGCGACTGGTGTGCGGCGGCATTTGGGCGGGATTTCTCGCGGGAGCGGCGGAGGGGGTGGTGCTGGCGCTGTCGCGCGCCGTTCCGACGATCCTCGCGCCCTACAAGGTTCCCCTCGACGTCCTCTGGATCGCTCCCGTCGCCAACGCCGTCGTCTTCGGCGCAATCGCAGCGCTATTGTCTCTGCTGTCGGCGCCGTGGCGGCAGCGATTCCAGCGGCGAGTCGAGTTGCTGCTGGTCGGCATCCTGACGTTTGGCGCGCTCGCGATTCCACTCATTACGCTCGAAGTCCTGTATCTCCCCAGTGCGCTCCTGCTGGCGGTGGGACCCGCCGTCGCCGTGACACGCGCGTTCGGTGCGCGGCTTGTCGCGGCGAGCACGCAGATGCAACGCCGCATTGCTCTCGTCCCGGCCGGCGTCGTCGTCATGGCACTCCTGACGGCAGGCTACGAGCGGGGGACCGAGTGGCAGATGATGCGGGCGCTCCCCGCCGCCGCGACCGGGGCGAAGAACGTGCTGGTGCTGGTGCTCGACACCGTGCGCCGCGACCGATTCGCCCGCGAACTTCGAGGCAGGCTCACGCCAAACATCGATAGCCTGCTGGGCGCCGGGACATGGTACCGCCAGGCGTGGTCGACGTCGTCGTGGTCACTCCCCTCGCAAGCGTCGATCCTCACGGGCTTGTATCCGCACCAGCACCAGGCGGACTGGCCGGACATCGGGATGAGCTCGACGATCAAGACACTTCCCGAAGTCCTCGCCGAGAACGGCTATGCCACTGGCGCCTTCTCCGGGAACGCCGCCTGGATCGTTCCCGAACACGTGGGGCGCGGCTTTGCGCGTTTCGAGGTGTACCGGGTCATTGACGTCGTGCAACGGCTCGTCGGATATCGGACCGTGAAACCTGTGCTCCGCGCCTTGGGCTTTCACGACGCGGGGTTCGGCAAGCAGGCGCCGGCCCTGCGATCATCGCTGCTGCGCTTCGTTGACGACTATCGCGACCGTCCCTTCTTCGCCTACGTCTGCATGATGGACGTCAACCAGGCGTTGCATCGACGCATGCTCTCACATCCGGCCTGGGAGGAGGATCCGAACGCCGCGAAGGTGCTCGCGGCCTACGACTCGGCGCTCCGGAAGGTGGACGACGAGATCGGGACAATGCTCAGCGAGTTGCGGGCGAGGGGAGTGCTCGACAACACCATGATCGTCATCACCTCCGATCACGGTGAGTCGTTCGGGGCGGAGCATGCGCCAGACCACGAGCCGACGGGGCATGGCTCCAGCCTCTACCCGGAGCAGACGCGCGTTCCGCTCACGGTCGTCCTCCCGAAGGGAGCGGGGAGCCCAGGCGTCGTCGACTACCCGGTCAGCATCCGGGCCATCGCGTCGACCATCACGCAGGAGCTTGGAATCCCGCATGCGCAGCGATTTGGGGACCCGCTCCCGGTGTATCGGTCGGGGCGCGCGCCTAACGTGCCCGACACTCCGGCGAGCGCCCTGCTGACGCTGCGCTACGCGGGGACGTACGAGGATGCGCTCGTCAAGGACCGAATGTTCCTGCTGCGCCGCCAGCACGACTCGACCGAGACGTCGGAGCTTTACGACCTCACGGTCGATCCGCGCGACACCCGAGAGTTGGACGATGACGAGACGGAGCGCGCGCTCGAATCACAGCTCGATCGATTGCTCATGTCGCGCGCAGGCGTCAAGAAGCTTGGTGGCACTCCGCGGCCTTCGCTCGGTTCAGAATAACCCGCGGCGGGGCGGGGGCCATCCGGTTCCCAGCGCGCGTCCGATCGCCGCGCGATGCCGCTCGACCACCGCGCGTCCCTCGGGCGTGGCGGCGCGGTTGTCCAGCTCCTCCCGGTCGGTGCGCCATGCATAGAGCGCTTCCGACCCGTCGCCATAGTGGATGTAATGCCATGTGGAGTCCAACGACCCCTTGATGGGGCCGAGCCGCGTCGGGTCGGTCGGGAGCGGGTTGACCGCAGCGCAGGCCTCGGCAACGACTGGGCTCTGCTTGTCGGTCCGCCCCGACGACCACGCATTCGCGAGCGAGACACCAGGAAGTGTTCCTGGCGGCGCACCACCGAGGTCGACGAGCGTGGCCGCAATGTCACGCAGGGATACGATGGACGAGATGCGCTGGCCGGCCGTGGCGCGCCCCGGCGCACGCACGAGGAGCGGGACGTGCAACAACGGCATGTACAGGGAGTTGGCATGCGACGACGCCAAGCCGTGCTCACCCCACTGCTCACCGTGGTCAGCGACGACGATGATCACGGTGCGATCCAACTCGCCACGCTCGCGAAGGCGTGAGACGATCGTCCCGATCACGCTGTCTTCGTACGCGATGCCGCCGTCGTAGTGGTCCATCGGCTCCTTGCCGCCGTTGAACCGCTTGCTGAAGCCATCGGGGGGCTCATACGGCTCATGGGCGTCCATGAAGTTGAGCATCGCGAAGTAGGGGCGCGGGCCGATCGCGTCTCGCCAGGCGAAGAAGTTCCGGGCGATGTGTGCCGCTGGCTGCGCCTCCGCCCGCCTGACGCGGATGGTATGGAAGTTCGGCCTCAGGATCGCCTGGCGCAGCCGCCACCGTTGGCCGGGCTTGAGCCCGTCCATCAGGTTACGTCCGCTTCCCGTCTGGGCGAGCGTCGTGCTCCACAGCGCCTGCTCGAATGAGAAGGGATAGTCCTCGTAGTGCGTGAATCCGCGCGCGATCCCGACCTGGTAGCCGGCATAACCGGTGTTGGCCATGAAGCCGCCCGACGCGTAGCCACGCTTGGCGAGCTGCTCGGCGACAGTCGGAAGGGAATCGTGCATCGGCCCGAGGAAGTCGGCACCTGCCTCGCTGGGCCACACTCCGGTCATCATGCTGGCGTGTGACGGAGCGGTCCACGGCGCGGCCGAAAAGGCCCAGTCGAAGACCGTCGACTCATGGGCGAGGGCGTCGAGCACCGGCGTCGTCGCTCGCGCGTATCCGTACAGGCTCATGTTCGCGGCCCGCACGGTGTCCATGATCAGGAGAACGATGTTCGGGGCATCGGCGGCAGGGGTGGGGAGCGCCGCCAGCCGCCCCGGCTCGCCGAAGCGATGGCGTGCCCCGGCGGCGAGCCCGGCGAGACCTAACGACAACACACCGACCAATGCGATGGCGCGCACGCGCCGCATTCCCCGCGCCGCATCCCTGGCGATCCAGGCGCCGACCTGGACCCCCACCCCGATCCCGAGGGCCAACTGGGCGTACGGGTGGATCTTCTGGTAGAGCAGGATCGCCGCGAATGCAGACAGCGCCGCGAAGAATGAAGCGACGACCCGGAGCGAGATCCGTCGCCGTAACACGAGCACCAGCGCAGCGATCGGGACGGCGAAGGCAAGGAAACTGGCGAGGTAGCCCCCCAGCGCCAACCAGGCGAACTCTCGATTGACCCACGTGAAGCGGTCGAACAGCCGGAAGCTGATTTCCGTGTAGGCGACGTGGATCGCTGCTGCGACAACCGCCCCCGCGATCGCCAACCACCAGACATCGGCGAGGCCGGCGGGAACTCGTCGCGCTGGAGTGGGGATTGGCGGTCGAGGTTCGGTCATGCTTGCATCCGGTGGACAGTGAGGCGGGCGGGTGGCGGCGGTTGGCCCCACGAGCACGAGGCGTCGGCGAGCGCTATCACGTAGGGGGAGCAGGAATCGAGCCCATCATGGCGTACGCGAGTGTCCGGCAGCGGCCCCCCGACGCCGCTCCCATCGCCAGCGGCTCCAGAGCTCACCCCATCGCGATCCTCGCTCGCCCCTCGTGCACCGCGAGCGGTTCGGCGCCCATCGCCTCGAGGATGCTCGGCGCCATGTCGATGATCCCGATCCCGTCGGCGTCGACGGGACGGTTCGAGAACAAGACTCCAGGAACGAGCGTGGGGGCCACGATGTGGTCTCCCCCCCACTTGCGCGTGTTGTCCTCAAGAATGGCGTCGCCGAAGCCACCCAGCGCGGTCGCCCACGAGACCCTATAACCGGGATTGAATTCGACCACGACGTCGGGCGATTCGTGCGCGTACGCCCCGCGGTAAAGCTGCTCGCGCGTCTGCCCGCCGAGCACCGCCACCTCGCCGCGCCCCGGGTCGCGGACGCCGGCGAGTGCAGCTGCAATGCGGGCCGCCAGCGTCGGCGCGTCACTCGCTGGGACGATCCCGTCCCGCTCGCGTCCGGCGATGTTCAGGTAGATGCTCCCGAGCCCGAGGGCATACGCCTGCGTGCGTCCCCAATCGACGTCGCGCAAGAAGTCTGGTGTCTGGGCACGCGGAGCAGCGCCGCCGCGCAGCTCGAGCAGCCCCTGATCGTGCAGCCAGTTGTTGAGGTTCAGCCCACGCTGGAATGAGGCGAAGCCATGATCAGAGAGGACGAGGAAGAGCGTCTCGTCGTCCATGGCCTCCATCGCCCGTCCGACAGCGGCGTCACAACGCCGATAGTGCTCCTCGATGACGCGAGACAGCTCGCGAATGCGCGCCGGCGCTTCGTGGTTCGCCGGGTGCCCTGGCTCGCGAAAGCGCCAGAACATGTGCTGCACGCGGTCAGGGGTGTCGAACAGGACGAAGAAGAAGCCGTCACCGAGGCGCGCCAGCTCGTGCTCCATCATCTGCTCGCGCTCGCGCATCACGTCTTCGCACTGGGCGAGGAACGCCGCTTCCGTGAAGCGACCATTCGAGAGTCCGGTGTGGTCCTCCACCATCCCGGTGGTGTAGTACGAGCGCCCGAGAGCGCGGGCGAGTTCGCCCGCGTAGTGGTCGGGGTGCGAGATGGGATAGAGCGGGGCGCGCGGATCGAAATTGGCGGGCGAGACGTAGAGCTCGACATGCGGCTCGGTGCGCATGAGAAAGAAGCGCATCGTTGCATACACGCTCGTGAGGAGTCCGGCGCGGAACTTCAGGCGCAACCACTCGCTCCATTCGCCCGCGCGGAGGGCGAGTCGCCCCGGATCGCCGTCTGTCTCGAGGGTGGCCGTCGCGGCGCCCCGGTCCACGACGAGCGTGACCGGTGAGACGACGTCGGACCGCGTCCTCGGATTCCGCGGTCCGATGAGGTGGCCGCGATAGCGCGTGCCGTCAAATTCGAGGGGGACGAGGCGTTCGCTCTCCCGAGCCTCCGCCGCGGGATCGGCCGACAGGATTGTCGCCGTCCCGAGCCCGCCGCGGAGGTCCGGGACCCCCATCCCCGAGAGGAGTCGCCCCTTGAGCGGATCGGGAGGATAGGTGGCCGGGCAGCGCAGGACCGTCGAGGCCATATCCCGCTCCGCCAACCGCTCCCATAGCGGGACGCCGTGCCTCAGGTTGACGACCGTGGGCGGGAGGAAGGTGCCCTTCTGTTCGTACCGGTTGAGGGAGAGGTCGGGGAGGTAGGTGGCCGGATCGCGACGGAGGAAGTCGTAGATCCCGTGGCCGCCCGGGTTCACCCCGGTGGCGAAAGTCGACCAGGCCACGGGGGTCTGGGCCGGCGTGGTGGTGGCGAGCCGGGTGTACCCTCCCAGACGCCGCAGGCGGGCGAGGTTGGGGAGCTCGCCCGCCCGCAACAGCGACTCGGTAATGGCCGGGTCGAGCCCGTCCAGTCCGATGACGATGACCTTGCGTGCGCGGGGCATGGCCGGTCAGGGAGGAGATGACCGCCGCACCGCGCCACCACCCACTAGTGCTTCGTGGAGAACTTCGACGCGATCAGCTTTACCGCGCCAACCACCCGGCGCCAGAACATGAGGAAGAAGCCGGCGATCGCGGCGAAGACCGACGCGAGGGGCATCAAGGAGTCGGGACCGATATACACGTGAGTTCTCTCCTGAAGTGTTGCGGGGGGGCAGAGCCACCCGTCGTGAAGGCGCAGAGCGCGATCGCAACCAGTGGGGAATCTCCGACCGGGCCGATCTGCGAGGCAACGCTATTGCAAGTTCAGGGCACGAACAAGCGCCCGCCCCCCCTCCCACGGGTTCCCGGCACCGGTCGCGCGATTCGGCGTCTCACGCCGAGGGACGCGACTATTGTTGTGCGGGGCCCTCGTCCCACAGGACGAGTGAGGGGCGAAAACGTAGCGGCGTCAGCACTTCCATCTCTCCACCAGGTAAAGACATGAGCAGAGGCGTTACCGTCTGGTTCACCGGACTTTCAGGTTCGGGCAAGACAACCGTTGCCCGGCGTGTACATGAATTGTTGCAGGAGCGCCATATCCTGTCGGAACGCCTCGACGGCGACGTGGTTCGCCAGACCCTCTGCCGCGACCTCGGTTTCTCGAAGGAAGATCGTGACAAGAACATCGAGCGCGTGACCTTCGTCTCGAAGGTCCTCACGCGAAACGGCGTGGTGGTCCTGTCGTGCTTCATCTCCCCGTACGCCCGCATGCGCGACAACGCGCGGAGCGAGATAGGTGACTTCCTCGAGGTGTATGTGCGCACCCCGCTCGACGTCCTGGTCGAGCGCGACGTGAAAGGGATGTACAAGAAAGCGATGGCCGGGGAGATCCAGGGGTTCACCGGGGTGAACGACCCGTACGAGGAGCCGGCCAACCCGGAGCTGATCCTCGACACCGCCCTCGAGTCGATCGAGGAGAGCGCGGTGAAGGTCATGCGCCTGCTGGGGGAGAAGGGGTACCTGGCGAGCGGCGTCGTTGCAGCTGATCGCGCCGAGGCGGCGAAGCACGTCGAGAAGGGGAAGCGCGTCCCGGGCCCGATCGCCCCGCACGGGGGAACGCTGGTCACTCGCGAACTGACCGGTGAGAAGCGACTGCAGGCGATCGAGCACGCCAAGGAGCTCAAGCAGTTCGACCTCGACGACCGCGAGGCGAGCGACCTGGAAATGATCGGCGTCGGCGCCCTCTCGCCGCTCATCGGTTTCATGCGCAAGGCCGACTACGACACGGTCGTCGACACGATGCGCCTGTCGGACGGGCTGGTGTGGGCGCTCCCGGTCACCAAGGCGGTGACGAAGGAGCAGGCGGCGACGATCAAGGTCGGCGAGGAGATCGCCCTGCGCGACCCCAACGGACAGCTGATGGGGATCATGCAGGTGACCGACATCTATGAGTACGACAAGGCGCACGAGGCGCAGCAGTGCTTCGGCACGACCGAGACGGCGCACCCCGGCGTGGCGCGCCTCATGGCGCAGGGTGACGTCCTCCTGGGCGGACCGGTGCAGGTCGTCAACCGCCCGACGCACGAGCTGTTCAACGAGTACCGCCTCACGCCGCTCGAGACGCGCCAGCGCTTCGACGAGATGGGGTGGAAGACGGTGGTGGGCTTCCAGACGCGCAACCCGGTGCACCGCGCGCACGAGTACCTGCAGAAGGTCGCGATGGAAATCGTCGACGGCCTCCTCCTGCATCCGCTCGTTGGGGCGACCAAGTCCGACGACGTCCCGGCCGACGTGCGCATGAAGACGTACGAGACGATCCTCGAGCATTACTACCCGAAGAGCCGCGCCATGCTGGCTGTGTTCCCGGCGGCGATGCGCTACGCCGGGCCGCGCGAGGCGGTGTGGCATGCGATCGCCCGCAAGAACTACGGCTGCACGCATTTCATCGTCGGACGCGACCACGCCGGTGTGGGGAACTACTACGGCTCGTACGACGCGCAGGTCCTCATCGACAAGTTCCCGGCCCACGAGCTGGGGATCACCGCGTTCAAGTTCGAGCACACCTTCTATTGCGCGACGTGCGGCAACATGGCGTCGACGCGCACCTGCCCGCACGACAAGACCCACCATGTCGTGCTGAGCGGGACGAAAGTTCGCGAGATGCTGACGGCCGGCGAGCTTCCGCCGCCGGAATTCACGCGCCCCGAGCTGGCGCGCATCCTTATCGATGCGTACAAGGGCGCGACGTAGGCAATGCCCGACATGACAGGACGGTACGCCGACCTGCAGCTCCACTCCACCGCCTCCGACGGGTCCGACCCGCCGTCGGAGGTGGTGCGGCGGGCGCACGACAAGGGGTTCGCCGCCATCGCCATCACCGACCATGACACCCTGGGTGGGGTGGCCGAGGCGATGGAGGCAGCGACGGCGTTAGGCATCGAGCTCATCCCGGCGTGCGAGATCTCCACCCTCGACACGGACGAGCGGCAGGTGGACATGCTGGGCTACGGGGTGGCGCTCGATGACGCCGCTTTCGGCCACATGCTGCGCTCGCTGCGCGACGGGCGCTTCGCCCGGGCGTGGGGGATGGTGCAGAAGCTGAACGAGTTCGGCTACCACGTGTCGTTCGACCGCGTGGTGGCGATCGCCGGCGGGACCGAGAACATCGGACGCCCGCACGTGGCCAAGGCGATGGTCGAGGCGGGAATCGTCGCCGAGGTCAAGGCCGCCTTCACCCCCGAGCTCATCCTCGATGGCGGGCGTTGCTACGTGCAGCGGGTCAAGGTTTCTCCGGCCGATGCGATCGCCGCGATCCATGCCGCTGGCGGTGTGGCGGTGGCCGCCCATCCGGGGCGCACTGGGCTCACCGACGACGAGGTTGCACAGTTCGTCGCCTGGGGGTTGGACGGGATCGAGGCCTACTACTCCCAGCACAGCGCAGCCCAGACGGCGCACTTCCTGGCCCTGGCCGAGCGACACGGGTTGCTGGTCACCGGGGGGTCGGACGACCACGGCGACATCAACGAGGGACGCCTCATGGGGCGCATCCGGTTGCCGTACGAGCACGTCGAGCGGTTGAAGGACGCCATCGCGCAGCGCGGCGCCACCCGTCGTTAGGATCATACCACTCCAGTCCATGGGCGTCTTCTTCACCGAACCCTCCTCGGCTGCACCTGGCGGCGCCCCCCGGCGCGGGCCCGGGTTCCGGTGGCCCGAGGA
>DAIESF010000483.1 GCA_027346425.1 Gemmatimonadota bacterium
CGATGGCCCGGCCGCGAATGGCCGGGCGAAGCGAGCAGTCGAACAGCGAGGGGATCAACATCGTGATCGCCTTCGACATCTCCAGTTCGATGCTGGCTGAGGACTTCCAGCCACAGAATCGGTTGGAGGTCGCGCGGGACAAGGTCAAGCAGTTCGTGGGGATGCGGGGGAGCGACCGGATCGGGATCGTCGCATTTTCCGGCGAGGCCCTGACCCAGGTTCCCCTCACGACCGACTACCCCGTAGTCATTGCCGCCATTGATAACCTTCAACCGGGGCAGTTGGAGGATGGAACGGCAATCGGGACGGCGATCGCCACCGCCGCCAACCGCCTGCGGACGGCGCCTGGGCGCTCGCGAGTGATCGTCCTCCTGACCGACGGTGTGAACAACCGCGGGACGATCGACCCTCGCACGGCGGCGCAGGCGGCGAGCGCTTTTGGCGTGAAGATCTACGCAATCGGGGTCGGGACGGAGGGGATGGCGCCGGTCCCCGTGGGGCGAGGGGTCTTCGGGCTGCGTTACGAGAACCGCCCGGTGGAGATCGACGATGCCCTCCTCACCGAGGTGGCCCAGAAGACCGGGGGGCGATATTTCCGGGCGCGCGACGCCGCGGCGCTGCAGCGCATCACCGAGGAGATCGATCGCCTCGAACGCAGCCCCGTGCGCACGCGGGTGTACACGCACTTCACGGAACTCTTCCGCTGGCCGCTGACCCTCGCGCTGATCGCGCTGCTGTTGGAGTTGGGGATCACCGCGTGGCGCGGCCCCATACCATAGAGTCGCCGGAGCCGGGCAGCCCTGCCGCTTCTCGTCGTCGGGGCTACAGCCACTTCCGGTTGCGGAAGAGCCAGATGAGCCCCACGCCTAACGCGAGCTGCCCCACGAGCATGATCTCGAAGCCGTAGGGATGGCTCGACAGCGGGATGCGGGAGAAGTTCATCCCCCACATGCCGCTCACCACGACGAAGGGGACGCTGAGCGTGGCGACGACGGAGAGTCCCTTGGTGACGACGTTGAGCCGGTTCGATACCTGCGACAGGTAGCTCTCCATCGTGCTGCTCAAGAGGTCGCGGTAGGTGTCCATCGAGTCGTTGATGCGCAGCATGTGGTCGTAGATGTCGCGGAAGTACAGCTGCACATCGGTGGAGATGATGGGGGTGGGGCGGTTGGACAGGACGTTGAAGATTTCGCGCTGTGGGGCGAGGTAGCGCCGCAGCGAGAGCACCATGCGCTTGACGGCGAAGATGTCGCGCAGCGACTCCTCGTCGAAGGATGCGAAGACGCGCTCCTCCAGCGAATCGATGAAGTCGTCGACGCGGTCGAGGATCGGGAAGTACGCGTCGATGGCCGTGTCCATGATGTTGTGCGCGAGGCGCGCCGCCCCGCGCGCCACGAGGTCGGGGGTGCGCAGGGCAATTTCCGCCACCTGGTCCACGTTGGGCGATGCCCCGGCGTGGACGGTGACGAGATAGGTGGGACCGAGGAAGAAGTACAGGTTGTCGGTCTCCAGGTCGTACGGATCGACGGTCGTATCCTGGAAGCGCACCACGCGCAGGGTGACGAACAGGTAGCCCTCGTACGGCTCGACCTTCGGGCGGCTCACGGGGTTGAGGACGTCCTCGATGGCCAGCGGGTGGAAATTGAAGACCTTCTCGAGGAGGGCGAGCTGCTGCCGACTGGTGGAGTCGATGTCCACCCAGAGCGTCCCCTGCGCCTCGTGAACGGCGTTGGCGATGTCGCGCACGTTGAGGTCGGGCAGCACCGCTCGCCCGTCGGCGGGGAGGTGGAAGCAGCGCGGGAGCTTGGCCTCTCCCCCCGCGTTCGTCGAATGGTCTGCGGCTGCCGAGGGGGCGGGCCGGTCGTTGGCGGAGGGGAGGGGATCGGTCACGGAGCCGGGTGTTCAGGAGTTTGGACGACGCGCCTGTCGGGGACGTTCCCGGATCACGACGGGCGTGCTCAACGATTACATTGCCGACCGTGAATGTCAGGATGGACGACAGGGGCGTGGCAGCCGCTGCCATTGATGGGGTCACCCGGCGCTATGGGCGCCGGTGGGCGCTGCGCGGCGTGTCGATGTCCGTTGCTCCGGGAGAAGTTGTGGGGGTCGAAGGGCACAACGGAAGCGGGAAGAGCACGCTTTTGCGCATCCTCTCGACCGCCATCAAGCCGACCGGCGGCGAGGCGCGGGTCTTCGGGGCGCACGTCGTGAAGGAGGCGACGACGGTGCGCGGGCAGATCGCCTTCCTCACCCACTACCCCGGGTTGTACGACGATCTGACCGCCGAGGAAAACCTGCAGTTCGCCTGCCGGATGCTCGGCGCCGAGTTCACCCGGATTCCGACGCTTCTGGAACGCGTCGGGCTCGCGCGTGAGGCGAAGGACACGGTCCGGACCTTCTCGGCGGGGATGCAGCGGCGCCTCTCGCTCGCTCGCCTGCTCCTGCAGCGTCCGCGACTCCTCCTCCTCGACGAACCGTACAACAACTTCGACCCGGCGGGGATCGCCCTGGTGAACGACGTGGTGCGCGAGGTCCGCGCCGAAGGCGGGTCGGCAATGATCGTCCTGCACGACCGCCACAGCGCCGGGGATATCCTCGACCGCTTGGTCCGGCTCAAGCAAGGGGTTGTCGCCGCCGACGTTTCGCTGCGCACGGGCAACGTGACCGCTCCGTTTCGTGAGACGATGGAGCCAGTCTTCGGCGAGGGCCGAACGTGACGTGGCGCGACGAGTGGCGGCGAATGTGGGCGATCGCATGGAAGGACCTGACGACGGAGCGCCGATCGAAGGCAGGGATCAACGCCGTCGCCTTCATGGGGATCCTTGTCCTCCTCCTCTTCGGATTCGCGATCGGGCCGGACACGGCCACCCTTCGGTCGGCCGCGGCCGGCGCGCTCTGGCTCGCGATCCTTTTCGCCGGGGTCCTCGCGTTCAATCGATCGTACCAGCTCGAGCTCGACGGGGGGGCGCTGGAGTCGCTGCTCCTCTACCCGGGGGCGCGCTGGTCGATTTTCGCGGGAAAACTCATTGCCAACATGGTCTTCGTCCTGATCGTGGAAGCGATCGTGATCCCGGTGGCGTTGATCTTGTACCAGGTAAGCCTCCCGGCGGGGTGGCCGGCGCTGGTGGCGGTGACGGTGCTGGGAACGGTCGGGTTCGTCACTTTGGGGACCTTCTACTCGGCAATGTCGAGCCGGAGCAGGGCCCGCGAGGTTCTCCTTCCGCTCCTCCTCTTTCCGATGCTGATCCCGGTCCTCCTGGCGGCGGTGGAGGCGTCGACGAGCCTGCTGGCCGGCGA
>DAIESF010000358.1 GCA_027346425.1 Gemmatimonadota bacterium
TGAGCGAAGTGCTCGACCGGGTGAACCTTGCCGACGACGTGCGCGCCGCGCTGCTCGATCGCGCGGGTCCCCTCGCCGATCCGCTCCTCGTGGTGGAATCGTACGAGCTGGGCTTGTGGGAGTCGGCCGCCGAGGCTGCCCAGCGCATGCACTGCGACCCGTCTACGCTTCCCGGGCTGTACCAGGAGGCGGTGCACTGGGCCGCCGAGCAGATGCCGGGCAGTCCGGCAGCGGTGCGGAAGGCGTCGTAGGTTCGGCCGCCCTACTCGTACCGCAGCGCCTCGATCGGATCCAGACGAGCGGCCCGCGACGCCGGGAAGAGCCCGAAGAGGATCCCGGTCAGCGAGGAGGCGACGAAGGCGGCGACAATCGCCATCGGCTGCACCGTCGCCTGCAATGGCGTCGCGCTGCGGATGGCGGCCGCGACCAGCCAGCCGAAGACCAGGCCGACGATCGCCCCGATGGCGGTGAGGGTCGCGGCCTCGATCAGGAACTGCCAGAGGATCACACCGCGGGTCGCGCCCAGCGCCTTGCGGACGCCGATCTCGCGGGTGCGCTCGGTAACCGAGATCATCATGATGGCCACCACACCCACGCCGCCGACGATGAGGCCGATCCCGGAGAGGGTGATCATCACCAGGAAGAAGATTCCGGTCAGCTTCCCCCAGGTCTCGAACAGCTTGTCCTGGGTGATGACGGCGAAGTTGTCGGTGGCCCCGGGACGGAGCCCGCGGAGGCCGCGGATGGTGGCCACCACGTCGTCGATCGCCTCGTCACGCGTGGCGGCGGGGACCGGCTTCACGGTGAAGTCGATCCAGTCGATCCACAGGTTGAGGTAGCGGCGGCCGGCGGTGAAGGGGACGTAGGCGCGCGGGCTCGGTTCACTGAGGAAGTCGCCGCCTCCCTTGTACACGCCGATCACCTGGAACGGCGACCGGTTGAGGAGCATCTCCTTGCCGATGGGGTCGACGCCGTTGAAGAGGCGTTCGGCCACCTGCTCATTGATGACGACCACCCGGGCGCCATTGGTCTCTTCACCCTGCGTGAAGTTGCGCCCTTGCACGATGTCGCCACCGTTCACCTCGATCCAGTTGGCGGTGAAGGCGGTGATCCGCATGCTCGACAGGAGCCGGTCCATGTACTTGGCTGGCGCCGACGACCCGGTGGAGACGGTGACGTCCTGGATGGTGGGGAGGCGGCGGATGGCGGCAGCCTCCGTCAGGCGCAACGGAGGGTTGCTGCGCCACTTGCAGCTGTCGTCGTCGGCATCGCTGCATCCCTCGAGCGAGATGGGAAAGCGATTGACGAAGAACGTCGTCGGCCCGGCCTTCTCGAACTCCTGGGCCACGCTGTTGTTGATCCCCTGGATGGCAGCGGACATCACCACCACGACGAAGACGCCGATGGCGATGCCGAGGATGGTCAGGGCGGCGCGCACGCGGTTGGCGCGCAGCGCATCCACGGCGATGATGATCCCCTCGAGCAGCGAGGTCAGGCGGTCACGCACTCCCATCGGGCTACTCCTGCCGCAGCGCGGCCACCGGATCGAGGCGCGATGCCCGACTTGCCGGGTAGACGCCCGAGATGATGCCCACCCCTGCCCCGACCGTCACCCCCACCACCACCGACCAGGGAGCCACGCTCGCCGGCAACGGCGACACGGCGGCGATGAGCTTGGCCAGGCCGAACCCGGCGGCAATCCCGATGGCGGCGCCGATCATGGCCAGCGTCGTCGATTCGGCCAGGAACTGCGAGAGGATGTCGCGCCGCTTGGCGCCTAACGCCTTGCGCACCCCGATCTCGCGCGTCCGCTCGGCCACGGCCACGAGCATGATGTTCATGATGACGATCGAACCGACGATGAGCCCGATGGCCGGGAGGGCAATGCCGGCGAGGACGAGGAACCCCTGGATCTTCTTCCAGAAGGCGAGCGCCGCGTCGGCCGTCTGCATCGAGAAGTCGTCCGGCTGCCCGGGGCGCAGCTTGTGCCGCGTCCGCATCACCTGCCGCACGATCTCCATCGCCGACATCAACTGCTGCTCGGAGGCGGCCTGGATCGTGATCCCGTCGAGCACCTTGAAGCGATTCACCAGGCGGTGCGCGGGCGTCTTGTAGGGGACGATGACGAACTTGTCCATCGAGATGCCGAAGGCGCTCCCCTGCTTCTCGGCGATCCCGATGACCGTGTACGGAAGGTTGCCGATGCGGATCTCGCGCCCGATGGGCGAGACGCCCGGAAAGAAGTGCTTGCGCGCTTCCTCCCCGATGATGGCCACCGGGGTACCTAACGCATATTCCTGCGGCGAAGGGAGGCGCCCCTCCTGCAATTCCATGTTCTTGATCGCGAACCATTCCCCGTCCACGCACTGCACGAAGACCTTGCGGGGATTGGCGTAGCGCGACTCGATCGTCAGCGCATCCTGCCCCTCGTACGCCCAGCGCACATCGGGGGGGAGCGCCGAGGTCACCGGCTCGATGTCGTCCTCGGTGATGCGAGGGCGCGCACGCCAGGCCCGCCATTCGGATTCGTCCACGTCGCCCATGTTGATGTTGGGCTGGCGGCGCAGCTCGAACGAGTTTTTGGTGATGATCTTCCCGACCAGGTCATCTTCCATGTATCGCCCCATCCCATCGATGATGGAGACGACGGCGATGAGGAACATGACCCCGATCGCCACCCCAAGCAGGGTGAAGAAGCTCTTCAGCTTCTGGGCGCGGATCTGGGCGAGGGCCAGACGGATGGCTTCGACGACGGACATGCCCCCTCGTACGACGCCGAGGCACTCCCGGTTTCGGAGTGGCCCACGACCGCTCGAGGCAACGGTTTCGCGGCTCGTCCCGTCCAATGGGGACGATGGGGCGGCGCACCCCGATCCTTCCCTCGTCCCGAACCCTGAGGCCCCGCATGCCCACGACAGGCCGGCAGCAGATGTCCAGCACATCGACGCGTGATTGGCTGGCGGACCTTGCACGCGACACGCGGTTCGCGCTCCGGCAGCTCCGGAACGCCCCGGGATTCACGACCATCGCCGTCCTCACCCTGGCCCTGGGCATCGGGGCAAACACCGCGCTCTTCAGCGTAGTGGATGGCGTCCTCCTTCGCCCCATCCCCCTCCGCGACGCCGACCGCCTGGTGGTGGTGTGGGAAACCGACCGCACCAGCGGGACGACGCGTGAGCCCGGCTCCTGGCCAGACTACGTCGACTTTGCCGCCGAGTCGCGTACCCTGAGCGGGATGGCGGCGCTGACCGGCCTCGAGACGAGCTACACGCCCGAGCGCGACACCCCTGAGCGGCTCTCCACGATGGCGGTGACGCACACGTTTTTCCCGTTGGTGGGGATCAACGCGCTCCACGGGCGCACCTTCAGCGCTGAGGAAGACGTGGCCGGCGGCGCCGCCGTCGTGCTCCTGGGTGAGCGTTTCTGGCGCGCACGCTTCAACGCCGACCCAGCCGTCATCGGGCGCACCATCCGGCTCGACGACACGCCACGGCAAGTGGTCGGGATCGTCCCCGCAGGGAGCGATTTCGGACTCGACCAGATCCACGCGCGGGCCGCCTATCATGCCCCCTATACCGGCGTGGGCGACATCGCCGCCTGGATCCCGCTGCAGGCGAGCGCGCGCGCCTATCCGCGCGACACGCACCCGTTCTTCATGCTCGGGCGCCTCGCACCGGGGGCGTCGATGGCCGCGGCCGGCGACGAGCTCGCGAGAGTCGCAGCACGACTGGAGCAGCAGTATCGATCGAACACCGCTCGAGGCATCAACATCGAACGGATGAAGGACGTCGCCTTCGCCCCGGTGCAGCCGGTGCTGTACCTGCTGCTCGTCGCGGTGGCCTTCGTGCTCCTCGTGGCGTGCGTGAACGTCGCCAACCTCCTCCTGGCGCGCGGG
>DAIESF010000369.1 GCA_027346425.1 Gemmatimonadota bacterium
GTGCGTCGCCACATGCTGGGTGGCGGTCCACAGCAGGAAGAGGAGGAGCCCGACGAAGCCCGCGCCGATCGCCCACACCATCGAGAGCGTGGTGGCGGCGGCGCGACCGGGGATGCGGTAGCCGAGCACCAGCATCGCGGCGGCCACCGCCACCCCGAGGAGGAGTGCCCCGCCGGCAGGGTGCGGAACGTCCATGCGCTCCGGGGGGCGCGTCGCCTGGAACAGCACGTCCTCGGATGCAACGAGGGGAACGAGCGCCCCCGTGGAATCGGGGATGCGCACGTCCCGCAGCCGGCGTTGTACTTCCATGGGGATGAACATGGCTTCCCACGCCGAGATGGGGCGGTCAGTGGGGGCGCCGAGTCCGAGGTCGATCCCGGTGCGCGTCCAGAACATCCCGTCCATCAGCCGCAACGAATGGTCGCGGTAGGTCATCGTCGTCGCCTGCGATGCGGTGGCGCGTCGGATGGCCCCGCCGAGCACCTGGTCGAGCGCGTCGCGCACACGCGTCGAGCAGTTGTCGCGGTAGTAGTCGTACCGGTAGAACTTGTTCTCGTCGAGCGCGTTCCACTCCACGAGGCGCCGGAGGCTGTCCTTCTGCGCCGGCGAAAGGTTGAGGCGCTGGACGGTGACGGAGCGATTGGCTTGTTCGTACGCGAGGAGCGTCTGCACGGCGTCGAACGGCGCCATCCAGTAGCGCATGTCGCCGCGCAGGAACCGCGGAAGGAAGCCGGGCTGGTCGAAGGAGAACATCCCCCAGTTGTAGACCACGTCGGTCCCGGTGCTGCGATCGCGGATGCCGATGGCGTTGTGGCCGAAGCGCTCCCAGAGCAGGTCGCCCTGCCCCATCGTCATGACGTAGACGTCGAGCTCGCTCCCGCGCGGCGGGAGCGGGTCGGGCGCGGAAGGGCCGGCGCCCTGCGCAACGGCGGGGGACGGCGCGAGCGGGAGGAGGGTGCCGGCCGCCAGCGAGGCCACCGTCAGGAGCAACCGCCGCCAGCGCGTACGCCTCGGCGCGCGCGCTGGCATCACAGCCGCACTTCCTTTCCTTCTTCTGCGGACTTGTAGGCCGCCTCGAGGATGCGATGCACGATGACCTGGTCGGTCGGCGCCTCGTACTCGGCCTCGCCTCGCAACACCGAGATCCAGTGCGCCAGCTCGGCGCGGTACGACTGGATGAACGCGCTCTCGCGTGCGGCCGCCCCGGTCGGCGACACATCGACCGCCTTGCCGTTGAGTTCCTTGACGACGCGCAGCGGGGCGAGGCGGGCGCTCCCGCGCGAGCAGAGCGCCTCGAACCACCAGCGCTCATCCTCGCCGACATACGCCCAGGAGACGTCGAAGGTGAAGGCGACGCCGTTGGCACACTCGACACAGAGGATGGCCGATTCCTCCACCGAGTTGGCCCCGCGCGGACGATCGACATGGGCCCAGACGCGCTGCGGCGCGGGGAAGTCGGCCATCCACATGGCCAGGTCGATGAGCGGGAATCCCTGCTCGAACAGGGCGCCCCCGCCCGCTTCCTGCCGCCGCAACCGCCACCCCTCGATCTTGCCGCGCGGGTGATACGAGCCGGTGCGCACGCCGGTCAACTTCCCCAGTTCGCCCCCGGAGAAGAATCCGGCCAGCGCCTGCACATCGCTGCGGAAGCGGTGGTTGTTGGCGACGAAGACCTTGCGGTTGCCGCGCGAGGCGGCGGTCAGGATGCGCTCGACCCCCTTGGCGGTGAGCGACAGCGGGCGCTCGCACAGGACGTCGACCCCGGCCGCCAGCAGCTGCAACACGTGCGGCTCGTGCAGGTGGTTGGGGGTGGCCACGATCGCCGCGTCGAGGTCGTCGTAGTCGATCAGGTCATCGATATCGGTGAAGACATCGGGGACGCCGAAGCGGTCGGCGAGCGCCCGGGCCTTGGCCCGGTCGTTGTCGCACAGCGCAACCAGTTGCGCCCCGCGGAGCTTGGCGAGGACCGAGAGGTGCGCGACCTGCGCAATGGCGCCAGCGCCGACGACGGCGATCCGAACAGGGGGGTGCATCAGGGCAAGGGTCGGCGTTAGGCGATGAAGGCGTGCGGAGAAACGGCAGCGGTCACCGACCCTCGCGGGCCGGGCACCGGGTCAGGGGAACCGCATCACCATGGCACCGGGATAGTATGCCGCCAGAATCGCGCGCGCATCGTACCCCGCGCGGGCGCGGGCGATGGCGCCCCACTGGCACATCCCGACGCCATGACCGTTCCCCGTTCCCTTGAGCGTCAGCTGCATCAGCCGGCCGTCACGCCCCACCACCGGCTCCGGCGAAAAATAGGTCGAGTTCAGGATCTCGCCACGTGCAGAACGCAGCGTCGTGCGCATCTCGGTCCCGCTCAGGTGAATCGCCCCGCCGTCGGTCTCCAGTGTGAGCGACGCCACACGCCCCGAGCGCGTGCGTCCGTCGACCCACGCGGCGCGAATCCCGCCCCCCGCCCCTCCCGCCGCACCCGCGTGCGCGCGCACGTAGCGCGCCACCGCCTCGTCCAAGGCGCGCCGGTCCAGCGTCCGTTCCCAGTGGTATCGCGGCGAGATCTCGCACCACGGGTGGTCGCTCCCCGGCGGCGTGTCCCGAACGCTGCGGAGCCACGGCTGGTCCCCAGCCCCGCTCCACGCCTCCGACGGCGCCACCGTCTGCCCGCCGCACGTCGAGGAATACGGAGCCTGCACCACCCGGCCGCCATACGTCAGCACGAGTCCAGCCGTCGCCGCGACCGCCGCGTCGGCCAGCGGCTGCTCCTCCTGCATCCCCCCGTACACCTGGTCGAAGGCGCCGCTGGTGACGTCGTACGGCCGCCCGAGCGCGTCGCGCTGCCGCACCACCGCGTAGCTCCGCGCCGCCACCGCCTGCGCCTCGATGGCGGCCGACTCGTTAGGTGAGCGCACCCCGATCTCGAGCGGGACCACCCCTCGGAGGTACGCCTCCAGCTCCACGAGGTTCACCACGAGGATCGCGGAATCGACCGCGACGAAGGAGAGCGCCCCCCGGTAGCGCCGACCGTTCCAGGCGACCGCCCCGTCCGCCGAGGTCGGCGCAAGGACGAACGGCTCGTCACTCCACGCCGTCGTCCTCCCGCCGCCGGCAAAAACGACCCGCGTGCGCAGGTTTCGACGCTCGATCGCCCAGTCGGGCGCCCCGCGTCCACGGGCGTGGACCCGTCCCCACGCATCGCGCAGCGTCCAGTCGCCCTCGGCACCGGGGGAGGCTTCGTACGAGGCCGATCCGATCGCCACCCGGAGGTCGCCCCGCGCCGGAGCCCCCCGATGCGGTGTGGGCGCCGATGCAGACACCCACACCGGCGCGAGGAGTAGGACGAGGAGAGGGAAACGACGCCGCATGACTGGGGGACGAGCGGCCCCCGCGTCACGTCAGCGCCCGAAGCTCCCCACGCTCCCCGATGCGACCGGTAGTACGCGCCTTCCCCTCGCCGCCGGCGACGGCACCGGGGCATCGACGACCCCGATCGCCGTCGCCCGGAAGTCGTAGTCGTCGACGACCTCGTCGAGCCGGACATCGAGGATCGTCCCCGGCACCGCGTTCGTGGTGACCCACGTCGCGCCGTCGATGTCGTCGGCCTGGGCCTGAAGGCGCGCCTGCGCGACCCCCTGAGCGTTGGCTGGCCGGTCGACCATCGCCCGCGCGTTGCGACCGATCCAAGACTCATAGCGCTCGGCGGTGATGAAGCGCTGCAGCTCCTGCACCCGCTCGAGCCGTTCGCGCTTGACCGCCTCGGGAACGTCGTCGGGCATGTCCCAGGCCTTCGTCCCTTCCTGCGGCGAGAACGTGAAGGCCCCGACGCGTTCCAGCTGCGCCTCCTCCAGGAAGTCGAGCAACTCCTGGAACTCGTCTTCCGTCTCGCCGGGAAAGCCGACGATCACCGTCGTGCGAATCGCCACCCTGGGGATGCGCTCGCGCAGCGAGCGCAGCGTGTCCCGCTGCTTCGCCTTCCGCTCCGGGCGGCGCATGCGCGCCAGCACGCTGTCGGCGGCGTGCTGCATGGGGATGTCCAGATAGCGCACGATGCGCGGCTCCTCGGCGATGAGATCGATCATCGCCGGGGTGAGGCCCGCACTGTAGATGTAGAGGAGGCGGTACCAGGGGATCGACGTCTCGCGCAGCAGCGCCTTCAGGAGTTCGGGGAGGGCATTGCCGTCGCGCACGTCGCGCCCATAGTGGGCCAGATCCTGCGCCACGAGGTTCACCTCCCGCGCTCCTTGCGCCTCCAGCAGCTGCGCTTCTCGCACCACGTCGCCTAACGCGAAGGAGCGGTGCTTCCCGCGCATGAGGGGGATCGCGCAGAAGGCACAGCCGTGGTCGCACCCCTCGCTGATCTTGAGGTAGCGCACATGCGGCAGCTCGCCGGCGTACAGGCGGACGCCCGGGTGATGCAGGAGCGGCGCGTCGTCCAGGAGACCGCGCGCTTCCAGCTCGGGGATCAACCGCTCGCTCTCGGCCGTCCCCAGGAAGAGGTCGACCTCCGGGAGCGACTCGGCCAGCTCGCCCTTGTGCCGCTCGACCATGCAGCCGACGGCCGCGACGAGCTGGCAGCGCCCCTCCTCCTTGCGGCGCGCGGCGTCGAGGATTGCCTCGAGCGATTCGCGCTTGGCCGCGTCGATGAAGCCGCACGTGTTCACGACGATCACGTCCGCGTCATCCATCGAC
>DAIESF010000487.1 GCA_027346425.1 Gemmatimonadota bacterium
TGTTCCTCGGCGATGTGGTGATCGCCGCGCTCCACCCGCAGCCGATGCGCCTTCATGAGGACGTCGGCCGCGCGGAACCCCTCGGGGACCTCGAACTTGTAGCACGCCAGTTCCACCTTGAGCCCGTTCGGGTCCTTCATGTAGATCGAGTTCATGAATCCGCGGTCGCGCTCATAGAACTCGATCCCGTGCTCGCGCAGACGTGCCGGTGCCAGGGCAAAGGTTGCGCGTGAGACGTTGAACGCCAGGTGATCCACGCACCCGATCTCGCGCGGCGCCGGACGCACCGCATCCTCGCGCGACTCGTTGGTGAACACCGTCAGCAGCCGCCCGTCTCCCGGATCGAAGTAGAGGTGGCTCTCGTCAGGCTTGCCCAGGTTCGGCTGCTCGAAGATGAAGGGCATCCCCAGCACCCCTTCCCAGAAGTCGATCGCACTCTGCCGGGTCGACCCGACGATCGTGGTGTGATGGACGCCCTGCACCTGGATCTTCTTCATGGCTCCCCTCGCGGTTGGAGACGGCGCGCCTCCGGCCAAGTTGTCTGGCCGCGAAACCGGAGGCAACCGGGCGCGAGTGATCGCCCTGCCGTCCCTGATTACCTTTTCCCCCACGGACGCCCCTCTCGTCAGGCCCGTCCTTCGACGCGCCACGTTCCCCACCCGCGATGACCGAACCGACCCCCTCCGTGACCGGCGGCGCCACAGCTCCCGTTCCCCTCGTCCCCTTCGTCGACCGACACGCCGGGTGCGGCGGCGTCTTCACCGCCACGATTATCGTGAAGACCGAGTCCATGGTCGGCCTCACCGCCACCGTCGAGCGGCGCGTGATGCGCTGCTCCAAGTGCGAGCTGGAGCGGCGCAGCCCCGACCAGGTGGAGGGCGACTATCTCGCCACCATGGCCGCCATCCGCGAGAAGCACGGCCTCCTCACCCACCAGGAGATCCGCCGTATCCGCGAGTCGCTCGGCGTCACGCCTGACGAGTTCGACGCCCTCATCGGACTCCCGACCGGGATCTCCAAGGGGTGGGAGACCCAACGCCACCTTCAGAACGCCATGGCCGACGCGCGCGTGCGGGCGCTGCAGGATGTGGAATACGCCAAGGGGGTCGCCGTGGGGGCACGGGTGACTTTGCGGCTGACGGAAGAGGAACGGGCCGCCTTCCGGCCACCGTCGTTCCTGAAGAAGAAGGGGGCGGCGGCCGTGAGCGGTGAAGCGCAGGCAGAGGCGCCGGCCGACGCGACCGCCGACGCGCCGGCACCCTCAGAAGCCGCCCGGGAACCGGGCATCGCGCGCCTCGACGCAGGCGACATGCCTCCCGCGCACACACAATCGAGCGGTACCTGAAGCGCGTGGGAAACATCGCGGTGGAGCGCGCCACGCCGCGCTCCACCGGACATCACCCTACCGCACCTCGAACGTCAGCGTCGCCCACTTCGACTCGTAGTTCACCGGGCCGCTGGCAAGCTTCGCCATGTTGATGAACTTGATGTACCACACGCCGGCGGTCGTCAACGGGATGCTGGCCACCCCCTGCGCGTTCGAGCGCGTGCTCTTCTGCTCCATCGCACCGCCCCCCGACTTCTCGCCGCCGTACAGCACGAACTGGTTGCCCGCCGGCTTGCCGTCGACAAGCGTCTTGACCTGCAGCGTGGCCCCGGCCTTCAGCGTGTAGGGGTTCACCGTCGGGATGATCTCCGCCGGATATCCCAGCGGCGTCGCATAGAGATCGCTGCGCGTATTCCCCACCTGCACCAGCGCCTTCACGTGCTTGTGATAGCGCTCCCTGGCCGGCTTGCTCAACTCGCCGGCCTGCTTCCGAGCCTCCAGCACGTCGGGAATCCCGTCGTCCTGCAGGTACAGGTTGAAGTCGTCGGCCGACAGGTCGAGCTCGTTAGGTCTGGTCGACACGCCGATCACGTACGTCCCCGCCGCCCGCGTGTGGATGTGGAAGGTGCTGGTGTCGCCCTTCACCCCCCACTCGGCCGTGTCGAGCTTGATGCGCCCGCGCGGGGTCAGCACGCTGGCATCGGCCAGCCGGTTGCGGGCAATCGAGTTCTCGCTCTTCGAGAAGGTGCCGTTGAGGAGCCGCACGCGCACCTCGGCATTTTCGGGCGCGAAGAAGCGCGTCGGCTTCACGAACATGTCGTGCGCCGCCGCCAGCGTCGCCGAAGCGAACAGCAGCGTGACGGCAACTGCGGCGGGGGCCACGCGACGGGCGCGCGACTTCGACTGTGGAACAGGCATCGGGAACTCCTCCAGGTTGGTGACGATGAAACCACAAGGGACCAGCACCTGCGGAACTGCCGTACAACGTCGCTGATGCTGCGGCTACTGCGCCCCCGGAACCGTCGGAGCCGCCGAATCCGCCGCGGCCCTGGCCGCCTCGGCCTCCGCCGCTTCGATCGCGGCGGCGTCGGCGGCCGCGTCTTCGGCCGCCTCGCGCGCCAGGCGCACCTTGATCTCGCCCATCTGCGTGAGGCCCAGCACGCGCCCGACGCGGGTCGGGTCGATGCCGTACTCCGCCGGGAGGACCACCGTCAGCAGCAACGTGACGGCCACCGCCAGGGCGATCGCCGTCGAGCGAACGAGCGCCCGCGCCGACGGGAGCTCCGCCTGCACGGGAGACTGCGGGGTTGGAGTGGTCACGAAATCAGCCTCCGAACGAACGGGTGACGAAGTAGCCAACGAGCTGGTAGCCCATCAGGACGAAACCGGCGGACATGATCGCGACGTTGGCTCCCCACGCGCGGCGTCCAAAGCTGGGAAGCCGCCGCCAGTACGACATGGCGATCAGGATCATGCTCAGGGCGAGGAGCTGCCCAAGCTCCACTCCCACGTTGAAGGCGACCAGGTTCGGGACGAGCCCCTCCGGCGACACCTGGAAATCCAGGATCTTGGTCGCCAGCCCCAGCCCGTGAAACAGCCCGAAGACGAGCGTCGCCACCTTGGGGCTCGGGCTCCGCCCGAACCAGCGCTCGAAGGCGCGCAGGTTATCGAGCGCCTTGTAGACCACCGACAAGCCGATGATCGCGTCGATGATGAAGGCGTTGACGCTCACCCCGGCTAGCACCCCGGCTAGCAGCGTGACCGAGTGCCCCACCGCGAACAGCGTCACGTACAACGCCACGTCCTTCAGGCGATAGAGGAAGAAGATCACCCCAAGCAGGAACAGCAGGTGATCGTAGCCCGTCACCATGTGCTTGGCGCCGAGATTGGCGAAGGGGACGAGGAGCACCCCGGACATCTCCTGCAGGTACCCTTTGTCACCGGCGGCCACGCCGTGGGCCGGCGCCACGCTGGGCACCAGCAGCAGCGGGGCGACGAGCGCGATCAGTCGTGCGAGCGAGAATCGGTGCATCCGGCCTCAGGAGGTGGAGGGAGAGAGGGAGGGAGGAAGGGCGACCGCGTCGTCGCCCGCGTCAAACACCTGCGCGTCGGCGGGCGCCACGGCGCGCTCGCCGTACAGCCAGTAGAGCGCCGGCACCACCAGCATGTTGAGCGCCGTCGCCGACAGTAGGCCGCCAAGGATCACGATCGCCATCGGCGTCTGCAGTTCGTTGCCGGGCTCGCCGCCGCCTAACGCCAACGGGATCAGCGCCAGCCCGGCGGTGAGCGCCGTCATCAGGATCGGCGACAACCGCTCCAGCGACCCGCGCATGACCGCCTCGTGGAACGGCACCCCCTCGGCCAGCAGCTGCCGGTAGTGCGCCACCAGCAGGATCCCGTTCCGGGTGGCGATGCCGAACAGCGTCACGAAGCCGACCAGCGAGGCGATGCTCACCACCCGCCCCGTCAGCAGCACCGCCGCCACGCCGCCAATGAGCGCCAGCGGCAGGTTGGCCATCACCAGCGTCGCCGTGCGCGCCGAGCGGAACTCGGCGAACAGGATGACGAAGATCGCCGCGATCGCCAGGATCGAGAGCGCGCCGAGCGTGCGCGTCGCCTCCGCCTGCGCCTCGAACTGCCCCCCGTATTCCACGAAGTAGCCAGCGGGAAGTTGCACCTGTTCGCCCACCGCGCGGCGGATCTCCTCCACCGTGCTCCCCAGGTCGCGCCCCGCCACGTTGGCCTGCACCACGATCTTCCGCTGCACGTTCTCGCGCGAAATCGTGTTCGGCCCGCGGTCCACCGTCACCGTGGCAAGCTGCGAGAGAGGAACGCGCTGGCCGGTAGGCGTGTCGAACGGGACCCCGGCTATCACCTCGGCGTTGGCGCGCAGCGCCTCGGGGAGGCGCACCACGAGGTCCACGCTCCGCCCCTGCTCCAGCACCTGCGACACCACCTCGCCGTTGAGCGCGACGTCGATCCCCTCGGCCAGCTGGCCGACGCTCATCCCGTAGCGCGCCAGCGCCGTGCGGTCGGCGCGAATGCGGAGCTGCGGGACGTCCATCTGCTGCTCCAGCTGCAAATCGGCCACCCCGGCCACCCCCTGCATCACGTCGCGCACGCTGGCCCCCACCTGGCGCAGCTGGTACAGGTCAGGGCCGAAGATCTTGACCGCGATGTTGGCCCGCGTCCCCGACAGCATGTGGTCGATGCGGTGCCCGATCGGCTGGCCGATCGTGATGCTCGTCCCGGGAATCGCCGAGAAGGCGTTCCGCAGCTCCTCGAACACCGCCTCCTTGTCGATCCCCTCCTTGAGCGTCACGTCGATCTCCGCCGCGTTGACCCCCTGCGCGTGCTCGTCCAGCTCGGCGCGCCCCTGCCGCCGGTCGGTGTTGAGCACGGCGGCGTTGTTCTTGAGCATCTGCTCCACGCGAAGCCCGATGCTGTTCGACTCCTCCAGCGACGTCCCCGGGACCGTGACCACCGAAACGGTGAGCGCCCCCTCGTTGAATTCCGGAAGAAAGGCCGAGCCGAGGAGCGGGATCGCCCCCGCAGTCAGCGCGAGCGCGACCACAGCACCGGCGAGGACGCGCTTCGGGTGCGCAAGCACCGGCGCGAGGAGGCGCGCATACCACGACTTGAACCACGTCACCAGCCGGCTCTCCTCCTCGCGCTGCACCGCGCCCGAGCCGGGAAGGAGATAGGCGCAGAGCACCGGCGTCACCGACACCGCCACCAGGAGCGAGGCGAGGATCGAAACGACGTAGGCGAAGCCTAACGGGCGCAGGAGGCGCCCCTCCACGCCACCGAGGAAGAAGAGCGGAAGGAAGACCACGATGATGATCATCGTGGCGTTGACGATGCTGGCGCGGATTTCCTTCGACGCCTCGTACACCACGCGCAGCGCCCCCCGCCGCTCACCCGCGGGGCGATGGTGGTTCTCCTTGAGCCGCCGGAAGACGTTCTCCACGTCGATGATCGCATCGTCGACCAGTGCCCCGATGGCGATCGCCATCCCGCCCAGCGTCATCGTGTTCACCGTGATCCCCAGCAGCTGCATGGCGAAGATCGCCACCACCAGCGAGAGCGGGATCGCCACCAGCGAGATCGCCGTCGCCCTGAAGTTCCACAGGAAGAGGAAGAGGACCACGACCACCAGCACCGCGCCGTCGCGCAGCGCCTTCACCACGTTGTTGACCGCGACGCGGATGAAGTCCGCCTGGCGGAACAGGTCGGCGTGGATCGTCACGTCCTTCGGGAGCGTCGCCTGGATCGCGGCGAGTTCCTGCTCGATCCGCCCCGTGAGCTCGAGCGTGTTGGCGCCCGGCTGCTTCTGCACCGCGAGCACCACCCCGGGCTCGGCATCCACCGAACCGTCGCCATACTTGGGCGCGCTCCCCACCCGCACGTCGGCCACCTGGGACAGGAGCACCGGAACCCCGCCACGCACCGCGACCACGGTCTTCGCGATGTCGTCGGCCGATTGCGCGCGCCCGATCCCGCGAATCACGTATTCCTGCGCCTTGTCCATGTACACGCCGCCCGACGCGTTCGCGTTCGACCCTTCGGCCGCGCGCACGACCTCGTCCAGCGTGATCCCGGCGGCGAGCATCCGCGCGGGATCGGCAAGCACCTGGTACTGCTTCACCCCGCCGCCGATCGGAATCACCTGGGCCACCCCCGGCACCGCCAAAAGCCGGCGACGGATGACCCAGTCGGCGATGGTGCGTACTTCACGCGCCGAGCTGTCGGTAGCCGGCGTGGCCCCGGTCAGCCCGATCATCATGATCTCGCCCATCACGCTCGACACGGGGGCTAGCACCGGCGCCGAGATCCCGCTGGGAAGTGCAGCTGCGACGGTTTGGAGCTTCTCGGCGACGATCTGGCGGGCGCGGAAGATGTCGGTCCCCCAGTCGAACTCCACCCAGACGACCGAGATCCCCTGCGCCGTGGACGACCGCACGCGTCGTACCCCGGTGGCGCCATTGACCGCGGTCTCTATCGGGAAGGAGACGAGCGCCTCGACTTCCTCCGGCGCCATCCCGTGCGCCTCGGTGAGCACCGTGACGGTGGGCGCCGTCAGGTCCGGAAAGACGTCGACCGGCATCCGCCACGCCGTCCACGCCCCGGCGACGAGCATGAGTGCGGCGATCGCCAGCACGACCACCCGGTTGCGGAGCGAGAGGGCAATGAGCCTGTTCAGCATGTGTGCGCTCCGTCGCCCTAGTGCTCGTGGCCGTGCGTCGGGACGCTCGTCGAGAG
>DAIESF010000435.1 GCA_027346425.1 Gemmatimonadota bacterium
CCCGCCCGCGGCGGACAGTGGAGCCCCCGGCGGCGGTGGTGGTGGAGGTGGCGGTGGTGGGTTCTTCGGCGGTGGCGGCAACAACCTGGGGCCGCTCGTCGTCCCCGGGACGTACACCGTCTCGCTCCTGGCCGACGGGAAGGTCCTCGATTCCAAGCCGCTCCGGCTGGTGATGGACCCGGCGGTGCAGCTGACGGGTAGTGACCGGGCGCGCTACAACGCGATCGCCACCGACCTGCACGAACTGCATCGCAAGGGGACCGACGCGGCCCGTCCGCTGGCCGCGCTGTACGATGAAGTGCTGCGCGCGGCGCCCAAGGTGGACTCGAGCGCGGCACCGGCGAACGTGAAGGCCGAGTGGGCCGACTTCCGCAAGCAGTTCGACTCACTGCGCGCCAAGTTCGGCATTCCGGTTGTGGCTGGCGGCGGCTTTGGCGGCGGCGGCGGTGGCGCTGCGGCAGCGGCCGCGGCCGCAGCCAACGTCCTCGGGCGCGTCGGGACGCTCAAGGGATCGATCCAGGGGATCTGGGAACTGCCCACGGCGGGGACGATGCGGCAGGTGAGCAACGCGCGTTCGGAGCTGAACAGTGCGATGACACAGGCGCGCGCCTTCATGGACAGGGCGCGGGCGATGAGTCGCACGCTCTCGGCGCACGGGGTGACGTTGACGGTGCCGAACTAGGACACGACGCATGACCCGACTGCTCTCGACGCGGCGCCGGGGAAGGGCCGTCTCGTGAGCGGCGAGCGCTGATCGGCCAAACCCCGACAACCTGCCAGCCGAACGGCGCTACCGCTGCCGGGCGCAGCCGGGCATGCTGGAACTGACGCGTGGCAGGTCGCCGCGGGACGGCGCACACGCGATGCGGCGTCGCCGCATGGGTCGCCGTCCCGCCAGGCAAGGCGTCGGGAGAACGCATGTTCGACATCGGCCGGTCGCTCCGCGCGCACGGGCTCCTCGTATGGGCACTGGTCTCGGCGACGGGGTTCCCTCTCGTGGCACATGCCCAGGACCAGAGCCAGATGCGCGCGCGCCTCGAGTATCTGCAGCGAGAGGAGCGGTCGATCCTCGACCTGCGCAACTGGTGGGCGGCCCAGGCACGCGATCCCGAAACACTGCTGCTGCCTAACGTTCCACCCGCCGCATGGCACACCCAGCGCACCCTCCTCAATCCCGTCCCTCGCGCCTTGGCGTGGGAGATGGCGCAGCGGCAGGCAGGCGCCTGGGTCGCGATGCGCCAGGTGGGCACGTCGACGCCGCAGCAGATCATGGAAGACGCCGAAAGGCGTAGCCGGGAGACGAAGGAATCGATTGTGCGACAGCTGCTCCCGGGTTTCGAGCGCGACCTGCAGCGCGTGCGCGACGAGTTCCAGCAGCTCATGGCGCGGCGAGAGCGCCCCGAGGACACGCCGCGCGTCGCGCCGGCGGGGCTCGCGTGGTACTTCCGCCGCGCCGTCGTGGGGACCGACAAGCCCATGCCAGGGTTCGAGCTGCTCGATTCGGATGCCACCGAGTCGGGCGGCTTCGCTCAGGTGCGCGGGAAGGTCACCAACATGGATTGCTCGGAGACGTGGGAGGTGCGCTGGAAATTCGGAGGGCAGATCAGCCGGATGCAGCAGGGGATGCAGGTCCCGGTGACGCTCGAGGTCCAGCTCTCCTCACCACCCTGTCCATCGGCGCTCGGGACCTACATCGGGATGGGGGGAAGTACCGAAGAGCGCGTGATCATGAACGACGCGCCTTCGACGGTCTATCATGGGGGGGCGATCCAGGAATCGGGACCGCGCGCCGAAGCGAACGGTACCCAGCGTTATGCAACGACCACGAACCTGCTGACGGTCGGCGGCAACCCTGGCCGGTCCAACGCGTGGACTGTCTTCCGCCTGCAGATCTACATGCCAGGGCAGACCTGGGTGGTGGGGTACATCTATCTGGCCGGCGGCGGCTGAACACGGGTCGCGGTCGCCTCGTGCTCCCTCGCCGCCCCGGACTCGGCACTCGGCGTCGCGCATTCCCATCCCGCCGCGTATCCTTGCCCGCGCGTCCCCGCGACCGGACCTCGGCTGCGGGAATCATTCGTGGCGCCGACACAGCCCATCCGATGGCTTCGTTCTCCGCATCGCTCGCCTCCCTCGTCGGTCAGGGCGAGGCGCACTTGTGCTCCGAGGCGTCTGCGCAGCTGCTCGGAGCCCGTTTGCACCTCGATACCGTTGCCCCGTTCCTGGCGCTGCGAGAGGCGGCCTTGTCCGCCGGCTTCACTCTGGGCATCGCCAGCGCCTATCGCTCGTTCGACCGCCAGCTGTCCATCTGGAACCGGAAGGCATCGGGAGGGCTCGCCGTCCTGGACTCGAACGCCCAGCCGATCGACATCGCCACCCTCAGCGATCGCGACCTCGTCTTCGCCATCCTTCGCTGGTCGGCGCTTCCGGGGGGCTCGCGCCACCACTGGGGGACGGACATGGACGTGTACGATGCCGCAACGACCCCCGAGGGATACGAAGTCCAGCTCATCCCCGCCGAGGTCGATGCCGGCGGGATGCACGCCGCGCTCCACGGATGGCTCGATGCGCGCATCGCGGCCGGGACGTCGTTTGGCTTCTACAGGCCGTACGACGTCGATCGCGGTGGCGTGGCCCCGGAGCGCTGGCACCTGAGCTACGCGCCGATCGCGACGGTGTTCGCGCGCACCCTTACGCCGGAGTTGCTACGGGAGACGATCGCCGGCGCCGCGATGCTGCTCAAGGACGTGGTGCTCGAACACCTGGACGAGATCCATGCGCGCTTCGTGGCGAACGTGAGCGAGCCGGCCACATGATGTGATGCCGCCGATTGCGAAGGGTCAGCGTGTCCAACTCGCGCACGAGTGGCTGCTCCTCCGTGGCCGCGGCGTGGCCGCGATCGCGACTAACCCCTTCCGGGCGGGACGGCCAGCGCGAGGCGCTCGAGCACGGCAGCGCACGGCACCGCTGCACGTCGTCGCACGGCGCTCACCAAGCGCGAGCGAAGCGCACGCCCCTTCGCGAGCTCCGGATTGAGCATGCGTGCCGAGGATAGCGAAAGCGTCAGCGATAACACCTCCGCCTGCCCCACGGCGCGCAGGATTCCTGACTTTGCCAATACGGCGGCGTAGCGATTCTGCTCGGCCCACTCCCCGGTCTCGTGGCGGCGCATCTCCATGGGACCATCATCTCGCTGCGCGTGCTGTGCGACGCGGAGCACCATCGCGGCGAGGGTTGCCAGGTTGAGTTCGTCCGGAAATCGCACGCCGACCGACCGAGGGAAGGGAGATCACGAGTTGCCGAGTCACTACACGTTAGCGCGCGGCGCGCAACGGCGCTGTGACGGGTTTCGCTCTCAAGGCGGTCTCCGTGCACGGCCCCACCACCGGG
Organism: Gemmatimonadota bacterium; assembly: GCA_027346425.1. Taxonomy (GTDB): domain Bacteria; phylum Gemmatimonadota; class Gemmatimonadetes; order Gemmatimonadales; family Gemmatimonadaceae; genus SCN-70-22. The sequence goes on from DAIESF010000435.1 coordinate 3,391, forward strand.
AAAGCGCCCGAGCGGCATGTCGACCACCGATCGCCGGCAGTGGGAGCCCCGCGCGCAGGGAGCACTCTGGTACCCTCCACCCGCAGGACGTTACTATCCCGGATGCGTCCGTCCCCGGATTGGCGCCGCTCCAGCACGGTCCGGTCCGACGCCTACCTCGATGTGATCCTCGAACGCTTCGTGATGAACATCAGCCAGCCTAACGGGGCGCTCGCATGACGCTCCGTCCGCGTGCACAGTGGGGGACGATCCCCTGGGAGCCGGCGTCGTACGGACGCTCGGTCCTCGGCCTCCCGCTCGAAGTCTGGCGACCGCGGGGGCGATGCGAGCTGCTCGTCTTCGCCGCCATTCACGGCGAGGAACCGGAGACGACGTACGCGCTCTCCCGCGCGTTGCGGCAGCTCGGCGAGCCGCTGGAGCACGCGGCGGTGGTCCTCGCTGCCAACCCGGACGGGCTCATTCGCGGCACGCGCTGCAACGTGCGCGGGGTCGACCTCAATCGCAACTTCCCCTCTCGCAACTGGCAGGCGACCCCGGTGACGTGCCGCTCGACGATCGAGGACCCGAGCGACGTGGTGCTGGCGACGGGCGAGCGCCCTGGGTCGGAGCCCGAGGTGCAGGCGCTGCTGGCGCTGATCGGCGGACTGCAACCCGATGCGGTCGTTGCGCTGCATGCCCCGCTCGCCTGTATCGATGACGCCAACGACAGTGCGTTAGGCAGGCGGCTGGCCGAACGCACGCGGATGCCGTTCGTCCCCGACGTCGGGTACCCGACCCCGGGGTCGTTCGGCTCGTGGGGCCAGGACAATGGCGTGCCGGTCATCACCTATGAATTCCCACTCGCCGCCACCGAGGTGCTGATGCGCGACCACGTCCCGGTGCTCGTGGAGCTGCTCACGGGACAGCTCCCATGACACTCAACTACATCTGGCTCGCCTTCTTCCTCGTCGCCCTGGTGGTGGGGTTGGTGAAGCTGATCGTCCTCGGCGACACGGCCGTCTTCACCACGATGGTGCAGGCAACCTTCGATTCCGCCAAGACGGGGTTCGAGATCTCGTTGGGGCTGACGGGGGTGCTCACGTTGTGGCTCGGGCTGATGAAGGTAGGGGAGAAGGGAGGGGCGATCGGGGCGATGGCGACGGTGGTGCGTCCATTCTTCCGGCGCCTCTTTCCCGAGGTGCCCCCCGATCACCCGGCGATAGGTTCGATCATCATGAACTTCGCCGCCAACATGCTGGGGCTCGACAACGCGGCGACCCCGCTCGGGCTCAAGGCGATGAACGAGCTGCAAGAGCTGAATCCCGAGAAGGACACGGCGACGAACGCGCAGATCATGTTCCTCGTCCTCAACACGTCGGGGCTGACGGTGATCCCGATCAGCATCATGGTGTACCGGGCGCAGCTCGGCGCGGCCAATCCATCGGACGTCTTCCTCCCGATCCTCATCACGACGTACTTCGCCACCCTCGTAGCGTTGATTGCGACGGCGGCGGTGCAGCGCATCAACTTGTTCGACCGGGTCATCATGGCGTACCTGGTCGGGGTGACCGGACTGATAGCGGCAGTGACCTGGTACTTCACGGGAATCCCGCAGGAGCAGGTGCAAGCGATCTCCAATGTCGTGGCCAACGTCATCCTCTACGGCGTCATCTCGTCGTTTCTCATCATGACGCTGGTGCGCAAGGTGAATGCGTACGAGGCGTTCGTCGAAGGGGGGAAGGAAGGGTTCCAGGTCGCGATCCGGATCATCCCGTACCTCATCGCGATCCTCGTGGCGATCGGCGTCTTCCGCGCGTCGGGGACGCTCGACCTCATGGTGAGCGGGCTGAGTCGCGTGCTCGAGGCGCTCGGGCTCCGCAGCGACCTCGTGCCGGCGCTCCCCACCGCGCTCATGAAGCCGCTCAGCGGGAGCGGGGCGCGCGGAATGATGGTCGACGCGATGAAGACGTACGGCGCCGACTCGTTCGTCGGCCGGCTGGCGTCGACCTTCCAGGGAGCGACCGACACCACGTTCTACATCCTCGCCCTGTACTTTGGCGCGGTGGGGGTGCGGAAGACGCGGAATGCGGTGGCGCTGGGGTTGCTCGCCGACCTCGCCGGCGTGGTGGCGGCGATCTTCGTGGCATACATCTTCTGGGGCTGAGCCCTGTTGCTGATACCAGTGTCGATACCTGACGAAACGAACAACGGCAACATCCTCGCCGACATCGCCCCCGGCTCGGTGACGCGCATCCACCTCGTCGGCGTCGCCGGGACGGGGATGGGGGCATTCGCCGGGATGCTCAAGGCGGCGGGGTACACCGTCACCGGGAGCGACGAGAACGTCTATCCGCCGATGAGCGACATGCTGCGCGAGTGGGGGATCGACGTCTACACGCCGTATGCGCCTGAGAACATCGAGCGCGCGCGGCCGGACCTCGTCATCACCGGGAACGTGATCCGGCGGGTGAACCCTGAAGCGACCGCGGTGCGCAGTCGCGGACTGCCGCAGATGTCGTTCCCCGCGGCCTTCGGTGCTCTCATTGCAGCTGAAAGGCACAGCGTGGTGATCGCCGGGACGCATGGGAAAACCACGACGTCGGCGCTCATGGGGCACGTCCTGGCCGAGGCGGGGCTCGACCCGACGTTCCTCGTCGGAGGGGTGACGCTCAACTACGGTGGGAACTATCGCCTCGGGAAAGGGCCGCACGTCGTTGTCGAAGGCGACGAGTACGACACCGCCTACTGGGACAAGGGGCCCAAGTTCCTGCACTACCGCGCGCGCACGGCGCTCCTCACCAGCGTCGAGTTCGACCATGCCGACATCTACCGCGACATGGCGCACTACGAGTCGGCGTTCGAGAAGTTGGGAGGGACGCTGCCGGCGGACGGCTGGTTGGGGGTGGCGGCGTCGTACCCGCGCGCGGTGGAGATCGTGCGGGCGACGACGAAGGCGAGGGTAGAGACATACGCGTGGGATCGCGACGCCGATTATCGCGGGCACGATGCGCGCTTCAGCGAGGCGGGGGCGCGCTTCAGCATCGACGCCCCCAGCGGCCAATCGGTCGAGGTGATGCTCCCGATGTCGGGCTTCCACAACCTGGAGAACGCGACCGGGGTCTACGCGGCGGCGCGCTCGTTGGGGCTGACGGCGGAGGCGATCGCCAGGGGGTTCGCGACCTTCAAGGGGGTGAAGCGCCGCCAGGAGCCGCGCGGGGAAATCGGCGGGGTGCTGGTGATCGACGACTTCGCGCACCACCCGACGGCCGTGCGCGAGACGATCCTCGCGCTGCGGCAGCGCTACCCCACTCGACGGCTGTGGGCAGTCTTCGAGCCTCGGTCGAACACGTCGCGGCGTAACATCCACCAGGAGCAATATGCGCACGCCTTCGATCAGGCGAACGTCGTCACCATCCGCCTCCCGGAGCCGCACGACAAGGTGCCGATCGACCAGCAGCTCGACGTCCCGGCAATCGTGACGGCGATCGCGGGACGGGGGATCGAGGCGAGTGGCCACGCCGAGGTGACGGAGATGGTGCCGCTCGTCGCCGAGGGGGCGAGGAAGGGCGACGTGATCCTGGTGATGAGTAATGGGGCGTTCGGCGGGTTCATCCCGTCACTGCTGGCGGCGCTCACGAAGCGATTCGGCTGAGGCAGCGCGCGTCGTGAATGCGGCGTGGGGCCCGCGACGACGTCGGGCCCCTCACTTCGCCCCCAGCCAGTAGCTCACCTTCACCACCACGAAGTTGTCCCCGTCCGCCCGCACCGAATCCCACAGGTCGTGCGGGCGGATGAGGTCTCCATCCAGCAGTTGCCCAAAGCGGCTCTGCTGCCACACGAAGAACGCCGTGCTCCCCGGCAGCCACTCCCACCGCAGCACCAGGTTCGACCGGAAGGACAAGCGCTGGAAGTCGAGCGCCGGGAGCCCGAAGCTGCTCCCCACGTCGGTCACCGTCGCACTCCCATCGGAGTTGCGGGCGATGGTCGTTCCGGTTCCGCTGGCGCCGTACACCCGTAACACGTCACTCCTCGGCGCCGGCACCTCGCCGAACCCGTAAAAGCGACCGCTGGCCGCGAACGGCTCGGCGTAGACCTCGAGGGTGAAGTTGGGCGTGAGCGCGTAGTTCACGCGAAAGCGCGCCGACAGCGTGCTCCGCTCGACGGCGGCAAAGATGTAGCGCTGCCCGTACGTCGCCGCGCCGCCATCGCTCCGCGTGGTGACGTACTGCCGCGCATCCACCGAGCGCGAGTAGGTCGGGTCCACCGACGCCTGCCACTGCGAGGCGGGACGGGTGGCGATGCCGGTGCTCACGTCCCAGCGCCAGCCGCCGAAGGCGTCGTGATAGTACTCGGTGCGGGCGTTCCAGGTGGTCGGCATGTTGCTCCGGCTCGTCACCTGCCCCAACACGGAATAGCCGGCCGGCGTTCCGATGAGCGGCCCGCCGCGCGTGAGGTCGTCGCTCAGCGACGGGACGTAGAGCGTGCCCCGCGCATTGAGGCGCCAGAACGAGTGCAGGATGGCCTGCGCCGTCTGGTTGAGGCGCAGGTACTGCCTCACGCCGCCGTAGTTCCACCCGGCCACCGCCGACGTCCCGAACTGGTAGAAGCGGACGTACCGGTTCGGCTTGGTGTCGCGCAGCTGGATGTCGGCGTTGAAATCGATGTCGTCGCCGCTCCGCATCTGCCCGGCGTCGTTGATCTCGAAGCCCGGAGTGCGGGTGGAGAGCTGGATACCGCCTAACGTGTATCGCCCGGCGTTCTTGTCGAGCCGAATCGAGGCGGTGGCGCCGCTGAGCTGCGTGCGGGCCGGGTCGTACCTGACGTAGTCCTGATCGGGACGCTGGAAGAAGTGGGCGCTGTTCCGTTGCAGCCGGGCGATGGCGCCGGCGTCGCCCGACACCCGGCTCCCGCCCACCCACCCGGTCAGCTCGTACATCCCCTGCATGTAGCGCAGCTTCCAGTCGACGCCGCCGGCAATGGCGTCGCGCGGGAGCAGCTGCCGCAGCCCGCCGCGATCGTCGAGCGAGCGGTCCACCATGGTGAAGGACATCCCGAGGTTGGACTGCTGCTGGCCGAACTCCTGTTGCAGCCGCAGCACGCCGAAGCGGCTCGGCGGTTCGACGGCGACGCGGCCGACGCTGTCGCCAGCCAGGTGGTACGTGCGCGCGAACTCCCTCGGCGTCACCGCGGCGAGGCCACCGATGGACAATCCGCGCGCGAGCCGACCGGTGACCTTGGCGGCCGAGGTGATCGTGGTGTTGGTCGGCGCATCGACGAAGTCGCCCTGCGCCGCCCCGCGTGGCCCGGCGCCGATGCGCCGGGAGTAGAACCAGGTGGGGCGCCCGATGAAGCTCTGCCCGCGGCCGGTGAGCAGCTCGTTCCCCTCCACGAAGAAGGGGCGTCGCTCCTCGAACACCTGCTCGAACGCCGTCAGGTTCACGATGGCGGGATCGGCCTCCACCTGGCCGAAGTCGGGGTTGATGGTCGCGTCGAGCGAGAGATTGGGGCCCAGGCCGACCTTGAGGTCGGCGCCGGCGCGCCCGCCAAGCTTGTCGTCGAACGGATTCCGGGGGTCGACGTTCGAGCGGTACGTCAGGTCGGTGGCCACGTACGGCAGGAGTTCGATGCGCATGGTCGGGGCGATGCCGGCAATCCCCTCCAACCGTCCGAAGCGCGACGAATACCCCGCGGCGTCGACGGGGATGAGCACCCATTGCAGCCGCTCGGCCTTGTCGGCCACGTAGCGCGTGAGCTGGAGCCCCCACACCTGCTGCGCCGCCGCGTTGAAGCGAAGTTGCGAGAAGGGGATGCGTAGTTCGGCGGTCCACCCGGCGCTGTCGACGTGGGCGCGGGCGCTCCAGACTGGGTCGTATTGCGGCTCGCGACCGCTGTCCTCGCTGTCCTGCGCGTGATAGGCGTCGCCCCGCACCCCGCCTGACGAGATGGAGAAGGCGTAGGCGGTGCGCCGGTCGTGGTACGGGTCGAGCGAGACGGTGAAGACCTCGGCGTCGCTCTCCCCGTCGCGTCGGGTAACGGAGCGGCGGATGGCCGCGGGGTCGCTGCGCATGAGGCGCGCGCCGACGTAGAGCGCGGCGTCGTCGTACAGGATGCGCACCTCGGTGGCGACGCTGGGCGCGGTCCCTTCGATCGGGATCTTCTGGACGAAGTCGCGAATGGGCGAGGCACGGCTCCACGCCGTCTCGTCCATCACGCCGTCGATGTGAAGCGTCGCGCCGGCAAGGCGGGTCGCGAGGGCGATGTGAGCGGACGGGTCAGCCGCGCGCGCGGCGGCGGGGTCCTGCGCGCGCGCGCGTGCGGGCGGAACCAGGGCGCCGGCGACGGCAAGCGCGAAAATGGGGAGCGATCGAGTCACTCCCCAATCTCAATCGCTGCCGATGCCAATGGAATATCGACTCGTCCCGGCCGCTCAACCGAGGTATCGCGCGACCGCCATTCCTCCTGCGCCAGCCATAAGCAGGGTCAACGCGACGGCACTCGACCACGCGTTGCGGCGCCGCACGCGCTCCAAGTCGAGTCGTATCGACGCGTGTTCCTGTTGGGGTGCCTTGGCCATCGCGGCCCCAAGTTGCGCCGAGCGCGCCGTGGAGGGGCGCATGACGAGCAACCCGAGCATGAACGCGACGATGGCGCTGGTGCCGGCAAAGGCGAAGGCGCGCCCGTGCGGCGTCGCGAAGTACCCGGCTGCAAATCCACCCGATGTGATCCACATGAGGCGCAATCCCGAGGCGACCGTGAGTATGGAGACGATCGGCACAAACCTCGCTCGGGTCGGCTATCGAGTCAGCCCGCCGAGCAGCGCCCCAAGGTCCGTGCCGGTTGCCAACTCGCGGATGCGCGACTCGACCCGGGGGAATACGGCATTGGCCTCTCCCTGAAAGCGGGCGAAGAGCGCCTTGAGGTCGGCGGTGCTGAGCGAGCGTCCCTGCGCATAGTACTGCTCGGCCGCATGCCCTAACGCGTATGTGGTGGCGAAGGTGACGGCGACGCCAGCGGCCGCGCCGGCCGCGGAGCCGAGGAGCCCTCCCAACAACCCACGCCCCGCGTCGCCCAGCACGCCGCGCACGATCCCCTCCAGCAGGTGGCCGGCGGCGCCGATCCCGAACACGGCAGCGAGGTCCTTGGCCTGCGACATGTCGAACTGCTGTCCGTGCCGCTCCCCGATCTGATAGACCATCCGCAGCTGCAAGGGAAGGATGGCCATCCCCGACAAACGATGCGGGAGGAGCTCGGCGGCGCCGGCGAGCATCGCCTGGTCGAGGATGAAGCTGTCGAGATCACCCGTGGCGCCGACGCTCGGGGCGGTGGAGGCGGCCCGCGCGGCAGCCCCCATGGTGGATGCGGCATCGGGCGACGCGGATACGGCACCGAGCTCGCGCGAGAGCGCCGCGAGGAAGGCCGATTCCTTCGCGTTAGGTGCGCCGTCGGCGTGACAGACCGCGGCGGCTACGTCATAGGCGGCGATGCGGGCCTCGACGCACGACAGCGCGTGGGCGAGCTGCGCCACGTCGCCGCTCCCCGTCAGCACCCCGCGCAATCGCGGGTCGTCGCCCGCCATGCCGAGGTGCTCGGCGGCCGAGACGATGCTCACATGCTCTTCCTGGCCGAGGGTGCCATCGGCATTGGCGGCGAGCGCGGCGAGGGCAATGATGGTGTGGGCGTCCTGGGTGGTCATGGGCGGGGTCCGGCGGTCGAGAGGGACGGCGAGAGGGCGTCCCATAGTCTACGGATATCCCGTCCCAAGTGTGTCGATCTGGCGAGCACGAGTGGCACGGCGCCCTGGCGTGACGTATGGTGCCATTGTGCCCCCCGAACTACATCCAGTATCGACGCCCTGACGCCCTCTCGCCGTCCCTCTCGACCG
>DAIESF010000443.1 GCA_027346425.1 Gemmatimonadota bacterium
GGAGCCGCGACACGTTGCGCTGCAGCTCGTCCCAGAACGCGGCCACGCGCGCCGAGTCTCCGTACCAGGTCGAGGGGGTCGACAGCTGCATCGTCAGCACCCCGGGCGAGGAGAAGCCGGGATCGATCGAGAGGAGGTTGCGCACGCTGCGCACCATGAGCCCGGCACCGACCACAAGGAGGACGGCGAGTGCCACCTCGGCGCTGACAAGTCCCTGTCGCCAGCGGAGCCGCCCACCACCAACCGTCGCGCCGCGCGCCCCTTCCTTCAGCTCGTCCGCCGGCAGCACGCGCGTTGCCTGCAGGGCGGGGAGAATCCCGGTGAGGACCGCGGCCAGTGTCGCGACCACCAACGTGAAGAGGAAGAGCGACGGGTCGATGGTAAGCTCGGAGACCCGCGGCAGCGTGACCGGCGCCGAGCGACGGACGAGGACGATCCCGCCCCACGCGACCAGCGCTCCGCCCACGGCTCCAAGCAACGCCAGCAACCCGCTCTCCACAAAGAGCAGGCGCGTCAGGCGTCTGCGCCCCGAACCTAACGCGACTCGTATCGCCAGCTCCCTCCGCCTCCGTTCGCCGCGCACCAGGAGCAGCCCCGCCACGTTGGCGCAGGAGATGAGAAGGACGAGCGCCGTCGCCGCGAACAGGACGGCAATCGCCTTGCTGATCCCTCCCGTCACTTGCTGCTCGACCGGGACGGCGAAGGCACGGAAGTCGTTGCGCACGATGTTCTCGCGGACGAGTGACGACACTTTCTGCGACAGCTGCGCATTCGCCGCCGCCACCGTCGCCCCGGGGGCGAGGCGCGCTAATCCATAGAAGCCGTGGCTCCCTCCGCCACGGATGAAGGCGGGCCCCGGCACCGCCCCCTCGCTCGGCGCATCGGTCGCCAGCGGGAGATAGAGCCCGGTCGCTGCTCCCGATGTGTAGTCGAGCGGGAGCCGGAAGCCCGCGGGCATGACCCCGACCACCGGGACCGACCGGCCGTTCACCTGGATCGCCCGCCCAATGAGGGCCGGATCTCCCCCGTAGCGCCGCTGCCACACGTCGTGGCTGAGGATCGCCGCGCTCGCCCCGTTCGGCCGGTCCTCCTCGGCGCTGAAGCCCCGTCCGATTGACGGCGACACGCCCAGGACGGAGAAGACGTTCATGTCCACGCTCGCCGAGCGGACGCGTTCGGACTGGTCGCCATCGGTCAGATTTGCCGCTCCGTCGCTGTAGATCGCGACATTGGCGAAGGCGGGGATCTCCGCCTTCCACGATTCGTACTCGTCGTACGAGAGCCACGTCTGGTCGAACCCCTTCCAGGCGCTCCAGACGACGGCGACGCGTTCGCTCTGGTGGTACGGGAGCGGGGTGAGGAGGACCCCTTTGACCACGGCAAAGAGCGTGGTAGTGGCGCCGATACCGAAGGCCAGGGTGAGGGCGACCAGCGAGGTGAAGGCCGGGTACCGCCGGAGGGCGCGCGAGGCGGGGCGCAGCTCCTGGGCGATTTCGGAGAGGAGGGGTCTCATGACGGGGTTGGACCGCGTCATGGCTGGGAGGGTTTATGGCTGGGACGAACTGCTTGGGAGCGAGGTTCGTGGTCCCGGTCACCAAACTTTGGGGAACTGGCGCACCGTTTGCTAAGGGAAGAATTGTCCGAGTTCTTTCCCTTCCATCTCCGGTGCCATGACTCTTTACCGTTCGATTGCCGCTGCGGCCTTGCTGGCTGGCATCGCGGCCTGTAGCGACGCTCCCTCGGGAGTGGCCACTCGCGTTCTGCCCACACAGGTTCCCGCCCTGGCCGTGACCGGTGGTCCCAACACGGGCGACGGGAGGAGCTGGGAAGGGCAGCTGTACATCTGCAAGGACGGCAGCGGCCCGTCGACGTCGTTCGACTTCGATTACGCCATCGTCCCGGTGGCCGGTGGGGCTCCTGTTGCAAGCGGAACGGTCTCGGTCCCGCTCGGAACCTGCGTCATGGCCGCCAGCGTTTCCACCGCGGCGACCGCGACCCGTTTCTACGCGTCGGTCACCGAGCACACCCCGCCGGCGAACTGGGCGCTCAGCAGCATCTCGCGCCTCTACAACTACTCGTGGGTCGTGGACACGGCGAGCACGAATGTCGGCACGCGGACGATCTCGAATCTGCGCATGTCGAATGACATTGGTGTGATGGTGACGTTCACCAACACCTACACCCCGCCGCCGCCGCCGCCGCCGCCGAGCCTGGAGGGGCGCATGACTGGGGGAGGAGCCCAGATCTTTGGCGACGTGAAGATCACCCGCGGCTTCACGCTCCACTGCGACATCGTCCTGTCGAACAACCTCGAGATCAACTGGGGGAAGAACAAGTGGCATATCGACAAGCCACTGACGAAGGCCACCTGCCTCGATGACCCGGCCTACCGGGAGCAGCCCCCCGTCGCCCCCTTCAACACCTTCATCGGTGAGGGGATCGGCCGCCTGAACGGAGTCGACGGTTCGAAGGTCTACTTCACCTTCATCGATGCCGGCGAGCCCGGGAAGAACGACAAGGCGGCGATCAGGATCATCGCCCCCGACGGTGTTACGGTCGTGCTGGACGTCCCGCTGTCGCTCCTGGACAACGGCAACATCCAGGCGCACTACGACCAGCCGCACGGGCAGAAGCCCTGATCGCGTTCGGTCTCGCAAACAGCCCCCCGGGACGTCCCGGGGGGCTGCTTGCGTTGTGGGGCTGGGATGACTGCCGACTTGCGCCCGCGTCGCTCGCCTCGAAGGGGCGAGCGGTCGCCCACGTCGCTCGCTTGATTTCCACCTCCCGCAGGTGAAGCTTGGCCACTGGCCCGTCGCGAGGGAGCATTCACGTGCACGCCACATCGGCTCCCTGCAGGCGGGGGGGGCGCTGCCGCCACCCGCCGAACGGCCCGCACCCCTCAAGACATGGCTGAGACGGACGCGGCGGTCCCAGACTCGCTCGGCGATACGCCCTCGCCAGTGCGCGCCGTCGCCTCGACTCCCGACAGCGACATCGTGCTGACGGTGTCGAATGTCACCGTTGACATGCGCCATCAGGTCATCCTCAGCGACCTGTCCTTCACGGCGCGGCGTGGGGAGAGCCTCGCCATCATCGGGCCTAACGGCGCGGGGAAGACGGTCCTCCTGCGAACACTGCTCGGTCTCGTGCCGCATGAGGGGACGATCGACTGGGCCGCAGGTACGCGCATCGGGTACGTGCCCCAGCGTCTCCCCTACGTGCGCGACCTGCCGATGAGTGTC
>DAIESF010000489.1 GCA_027346425.1 Gemmatimonadota bacterium
CTCGATCATACAGCCAAGGCGGTGACCGCGCTGCAGGAGTGGCGCCGTGACGCCACCCTTCGTACGCGCGTCCGGCACGGGCAGCGCTGCCTTTCGGCGTGCGTTATCGTATTCATGCAGGGGGTGGAGCGGATCGCTGGCGTATGCCAGTGGCTCGTACATCTTCGCGGAACAGTTCCGAATCGTCTCGCTGCTCAACACGCTGTCGCTTCGCGCCGGTCGCCTGGAGCTTAGCGCCTCGCTTCCCGTCTACGCCTCGAACGGGACTGCCGTCAGCTACATCGCCGGCGTCGCGGTCCCGACCGGCGGCCCCGATGCGGGAGCGGTGCAGCGCCGTCAAGGTGGCCAGACCGTTTCCGTACGCCCGGGGCGGCGGGGCCAGGGAAACCGGATGGGTGGCAACAGTGACATTCTGCTCGCCACGACGATCGCCGACACGGCGGCCGATTCGGTGAGTGTTGCCGGGACCGGCTCGTACGAGGTCAACGTTGGCGACCCGATGTTCGGCGGCACCCTCACGGCGTACGAAGGCCGCGGCGCAGTCCGGTCGTTGGGGTTCGACGCCTATGCCAAGGCTCCCGTTGCCTCCATCGCGTCCGGAGTTGGCTCCGGTGCGTGGGACTACGGCGCCGGTGCCTCACTGGCCCTCGGGGCCGGCGAGACGCTTGTCTTTGCCAACGCCGCGTGGTGGGTGCTGGGCGACATGCCCGACCTCGAGTTGCAGGATGCCTTGTTCTACTCGCTAGCTGTCGGGCACCCGCTTGGCAGCAATTGGTCGATGCTCGCCTCGGCGTCTGCCTCGACGCGCATCATCGCCGGAAGCGATCCGCCGGCCTCGGTGTACCTGACATTCAGCCGCCGCCTCTCCGACGGTGCATCGCTCAGCGTGGGGGCGGGCGCGGGGGTGACGGAAACCGCCTCCGCATTCAGCGCCAGCCTCGGCTGGACGACGCGTCTGCTGGGCGGGCGGCAGTAGCCACTCACGACCAAACGGCGCGGCGCGGGCGATATCGCTCGCGCCGCGCCGCACGTTTCGCGGGGCCCCTGCTACGCCTCATCCAGGTGCAGTGACACCGCCGCCAGGCGCGGAACGTCCAGCGTTGACTCGACGATCACGCGCAACCTGCGAATGACGCGCGGCGCGATACGCGCCAGCCGGCAGTAGCCAATCGTTGACCCGGTGGCGAGCAACGCCCACCCGTTCACCCCTTCCCCCCGCACCTCGAACCGCTCGACGCCCTGCCCGAGCGCGATTGGTTCCTGCAGGCGCACGACGTTGCATCTGGCGGGTGCCGGAAGCGCAAGGTCGAGCGTCGCCCGGGTCGCACCGGCGGGAGCGCTCCAGAAGGTGTCGGGGGCACCGTCCACCGCCGCCGCCGCGTTACTCCCGGCACCGGTCACGAGCGCCTCGCGCGCGAAGTCCCGCGTCAGCATCTGCGCCCGGCGCGCACCAAACGCCTCGAGCCGCGCGACGTCGGTGGGGTGAAATACCCCGTCGCGCGTCGGCGGGACGTTGAGCAGGAGCTTGCTGTTGCGCCCGACGGACGTGAAGTAGAGCTCCATCAGGTTGTCCACGCTGCGCACCTGCGCGTCCTCCTGCGCGTGCCAGAACCATCCCGGCCGAATGGAGACGTCGGTCTCCCCCGGGCGCCAGACGCTCCCGTGCGGGTCAACGCGCTGCAATAGCTCCCCCACGTTGGGTGCGTCATAGCCGGCATACGGCACGCTCACCGGGTCGATGGTGCTCCAGCAGGTCTCCCCCGCCACCCCTTTCTCGTTTCCGATCCAACGCACGTCGGGGCCGGCATCGGAGAACATGACCGCCTGCGGTTGCAGCTGGCGTACGATGGCGTGGATGCGCGGCCAGTCGTATGCCTGCCGCTTGCCGTTCGCCCCCTCGCCATTGGCGCCGTCGAACCACACCTCGCACACGGGGCCATACTGCGCGAGCAGCTCCTCCAGCTGCGCGCAGTAGACGTCCATGTAGGCGCGCCCCGACCCGTAGCTCGGTTCGTGCCGGTCCCACGGTGACAGGTAGAGCCCGAGCCCCAGCCCGTCGGCGCGGCAGGCGTCGGCCACCTCGCGTACCACATCGCCGCCCCCGCCGCGCCAAGGCGAGGCGGCCACCGAGTGCGACGTGACCCTGGACGGCCAGAGGCAGAAGCCATCATGGTGCTTGGCGGTGAGGACGATCGACCGGAAGCCGGCCCGCTTCGCCACCCGCGTCCACGCACGCGCGTCGAGGCGCACCGGATCGAAGAGCGCCGGTGACTCGCTCCCGTCGCCCCATTCGCGATCGGTGAAGGTGTTGACGGTGAAGTGGGCGAAGAGGGCGAGCTCGTCGCGCTGCCATTGCAACTGCGCGGCCGTCGGCACGGGACGGCGGGCGCTCCAGGGCCCGCCGGCGATCGGTGCAGCTGACGGGATGCGACCGCGAGCACCGACGACATCCGGGATCGCAGCCAGCGCGGCCCACGCCCCGGCGACCCGTAGGAAGTCGCGGCGCGTGGCGTCGTGCGTGCCGCCTTGGCAAGTGCCGTCCTGGCGCGCGCCGTTCCGGCGACCGGACGTCATCGCCCCCCTATGGCTTCCACGTCCCGCGTGCCACGGCGGGGACGAACTTGTCGATGCCGCGCGCCGGGAACGCCAGCGTCCTCCCCTGCTCGGCGCTGGCATACGCCGTCATCAGCATCTTCACGACCTCCACGCCGTCGGCAAAGGTGAGCTTGGGCTCCTCCTTCCCCTGAAAGACGCGCACGAAATGCCGGTCCTCGTCGGTGTAGCCGTAGGCGATGTACTCCTGCGGAACCACTGGCATCACCCCCTGCTCGGCGTTCTGCTTCTCCACTAGGTCCTCGCCGGCGCGCCCCGTCACCTCGCGCGAGAAGAAGAGCTGCAACCCGCTGTCCAGCGAGTTCCACTTCATCGAGTACTCCGGCCCCAGCAGTTCCGCCGACAGCCGCAACCCCGCGCCCACGAACGACCACGAGGTGCTGGCCTCGCCAATCACGCGGTGCCCGTCGGCGGTCTCGAACTCGATCGTCAACGAAGCGAAGTCCTCCGATGGCGTGCGGGCGTAGTCGACCGCCGTTCCCATCGTCGCCCTGAGCCGCCTGGCGTACTTCGGACGCGTCCACTTGAGCGAGGCGATGTGCCCGGTGACGCGCACCGGCCTCACCGTGTCATACGACTCGCCCGGACGCGTGAGGAGGTGGCGCACGACGAACGCCGAGTGACACATCATGTCGTTGAGCACCCCGCCCCCCTGCAGGTTCCCACGCCAGAACCAGGGACCATGCGGCCCGCTGTGTTCCTCGGCGGCGCGTGCGAGATACGGGCGCCCGGTAGTCGCCGCGCCACGCGCCCACAGCAGGGCGCGCCCCGCCTCCACATGTGGTGAGAAGAGCTGGTTCTCGAGATAGCCCGTCTTGAGCCCAACCGACTCCACCATCCGCTGCACGGCCTTGGCCTCGGCCACGTTGCGGGCCAGCGGCTTCTCGCAGGCGATCCCCTTGAGCGTCCCCTTGCCGCGCCGGATGGTGTCGACGACTTCCTCGACATTCTCGATACGGGAGTGGTTCGGGCCGCACAGCCAGATGGCGTCGATGGCCGGGTCGGCCACCATTGCCGCAATGTTCTTGTAGGGCCGGGCGTCGCCGACGTCGCATTCCCGCGCCAGGCGGGCGGCGCTGGCCGCATTGCGCGCGTTGGGGCTCCAGACGCCGAGCACGTCGGCATCGCGCACGCCGCGCCATCCCTGGATGTGGAAGCGGGTATTGAAGCCCGAGCCGATGAAGCCGATTCCGAGGGGCATAGAGGACGAGAAGACGAGAAGACGAGACTGCAGGCAGGGTATAGTCGTGCCGAGAGGAAGGGGGAGGAAGGGGGGCACGTGGCGTCCATTCTTCATGCGCCGGCTTCTATCGCTCTTCGACCGGGAGGCGCACATTCTCTGGCGCGCCGGGCAGGGTCGCTCGTCGCACCCCCTCCTCCGTCATGGAGCGCCAGATGCACGTCCGACTCCGACACCTCGCCATCGCCCTCGTCGCCTTGGCCGGCGCCGCCACATCGGCGACCGCGCAACAGGCGGCGCTCATGGGCGATCTCACGCGCGACGCCAACCAGGTGCGCGACAAGATGGTCGCGCTCGCCAAGGCCATCCCCCAGGACAAGTACGACTGGCGCCCCTCGCCGGGAGTGCGCTCGGTCGGCGAGGTCTTTCTCCACGTCGCCAGCGACAACTACCTCCTCCCCGCCACCTTCGGCATCGCCCCTGACCCGGCAACCGGGATCAAGGCCGACGATTTCAAGACGCTGAAGGCCTTCGAGATGCGGAAGCTGAGCCGCGACGACGTCGTCGCCGAGGTGCAGAAGTCGTTCGCGCACCTCGAAAAGGCGATGCAAGGGATGCCGGCCGACAAGCTCGGTGAGTCGCACAGTCTCTTCGGCCAGAATATGAGCGGCCAGCGCATCTGGATCCTCACGGTGACGCACCTGCACGAGCACCTCGGGCAGGCGATCGCGTACGCGCGCAGCAACAACGTCGTCCCGCCCTGGAGCCAGTAGCCGCGGTCGCGTAGACGCACCTCGCGACCGTGCAGCGCCTTCGCCTCCCGCACCCGGTGGTGCTCCTCCTCGTGGGGATCGCCATCGCCGCGGTGCTCACGTGGGTGCTCCCCGCGGGAGAGTACGAGCGTCGCGACGACCCGGCGACGGGGCGGCGGCTCGTTGTCGCCGGAACCTACCAGCGCGTCCAACCGGCCCCTGTCAGCCCGTTAGGCGCGCTGGTCGCCGTTCCGCGCGGGCTGGTGGAAGGGGCGGAGGTCATCGTCTCCATCCTCTTCGTCGGCGGTGCCTTTGCCCTGGTGGAACAACTCGGGGCGTTGGCCAGGGGAGCACAGGCCATCGTGCGCCGCTTCCGCGGACGGGGGATATGGGCGATCCCGGTCGTATCGCTGATCTTCGCCACCTTCGGGGCGATGGAGAACATGCAGGAGGAGATCATCGCCCTCGTCCCGGTCCTCCTCGTCCTCGGGCGCGGGCTCGGCGTCGACGCCGTGACGATGGTCGCAGCCAGCTGCGGCGCCGCCGCGGTGGGGGCGGCCTTCGGCCCGACCAACCCCTTCCAGTCGGGCATCGCCCTCAAGCTCGCCCAGCTCCCGCTCCTCTCCGGCGCCCCGTTGCGCCTGACGATGCTCGCCGTGGGGCTGGTCGCGTGGATCGCCTGGACGATGCGCCACGCCGTGCGGCACCGCACCCCGCCCGAGGCGTTGCAGGGTGATACCCTGCGCGAGCCGTTCAGTGCCCGCGACGCCGTCGTCATCGCCCTCACGCTCGTCGCCCTCGGCACGTATGTCGTCGGCGTCCTCCGGTTCGACTTCGGCTTCAACGAACTGTCGGCGATGTTCTTCCTCGCCGCGCTGGTGATCGGCGTGGTGGGGGGGCTGGGGCTCAGCCAGGGGATGGCGGCCTATCTCAAGGGGATGGAGTCGATGATCGGAGCGTCGGTCCTGATCGGCGTCGCACGCGGCATCTCGGTGGTCCTCACCGACGGGCGGGTGATCGACACGATCGTGAACGGGCTCGCATCGCCGTTGGCAGGAAAGCCCCCCGCCGTCGCCGCCCTCCTCATGATCCCGATCCACGGCCTCATCCACATCGCGGTACCGAGCGTGAGCGGGCAGGCAGCGCTCACCATGCCGATCATGGTTCCGCTCTCCGACCTGCTCGGGCTCTCGCGCCAGGCCACGGTCGTCGCCTATCAGACGGGAGCAGGGCTCACCGAACTCCTGATCCCAACCAACGGCGCGCTGATGGCGATCCTCCTGGCGGCCGGAATCCCCTACCAGAAATGGATCGGCTTCGCGATCCGCGGCGTCCTCCTCCTCCTGATAGTGGGGATCGCCGGGACCCTGGCCGCCACAGCGATGCGCGGGTAGCTCACGCGCGTCGCGCGCACCGCCACTGCACCAGGTAGACACTCCGTGCACCCTCCTCCGTGCACCCTCCTCCGTGCACCTCCGTGCTCCCTCCGTGCCCCTCCGTGCAACCCCTTCACGCACCCCTCCGTACCCCCACCCCCGAGCCCCCCCTAGCGCGCCCCGCCCTCCGTCTCC
>DAIESF010000494.1 GCA_027346425.1 Gemmatimonadota bacterium
GCCATCGTGCTCGCCGCCGCGGGGCTCGCGCGTCTCGAGCGCGACGCGGCACCGGGTTCGCAGATCGTCCCCGACAGGATCGTGCGCGCGCGCCTCGACCCGGCCGTCTTCACGCCGGCGCCGGCGCAGGGAGCGATTGCGGCGCAAGTGCGCCGCGACGCGCCCGACGTGCTCGCCGCGGTGGCAAAGATCCATGACCCGCAGAGCGGGCGCGCACTCCAGGCCGAGCGCTCGATCCTCGCCCGCGCCGAAGGCGGATGCACGCTCCCCTTCGGGGCATGGTGCGACGTCCTGCCCGACCGCACATTGCAGCTGCACGCCACGCTCGGCCGCGAGGACGGCTCGGTCGTTCGGGCGGTGCGCACAGGCGATGATCCGGAGCAGCTCGCCGTCGCAACCTGGCAGGAGCTCGCGCAGATGATGAGCCCTGCATGATGGTATCACCCCTCGCTGGACGCCGGGTGCTCGTGACGCGCGCGCTGGATGACGCGGAGCGATGGGCCACGCGCCTTGCGGCCCTCGGCGCGACGCCCATCGTGCTTCCGTGCGTGGTGAGCGAGCCTCTCGATCCGGGACCGGCGCGACTGGCCCTGGCCGAGGCGGTTCGCGATGCCGCGTGGCTCGCGCTGTCGTCGGCGCGAGGGGCCCTGATTGCAGCTGCACTGCTCGAGGGGCGCATCCCCGCTCAGCTGCGTATCGCCGCGGTCGGCGAGGCGACCGCGCAGGCGGCCCGGGACGCTCTCGGGCGTGTCGACCTCGTTGCAGCCGTGGCCACGTCGGCAGGGCTCGGCCGGGAGCTGGCGCAGCGCCTGACCACCGGCGGCGCCACCCAACCACGGCGAGTCGTCTTCGCCGGTGCCTTGGGAGGGCGTGACGAGGGCGAACAGGCGCTGCGTGACGCTGGAGTGCCGGTGACCCGCGTCGACATCTATCGTACCACGCCGTCCCCGGCGGCGACTCCCAAGCGGGATCTCGCGCTGGAGACGATTCACGACATCCTGCTGGCGAGTCCTTCCGCGGCCGCCGGCCTGGTCAACGTCGCCCGTATCCCCGATGGCGTGCGGGTGATCACCATCGGACCAACCACCTCGGCCGCCGCCCGGGAGACCGGGCTCACGGTGAGCGCCGAAGCCCGGCGCCCCACGTTCGAGGGCATGCTCGAAGCCATGTCATGAGCGATAACCACGTCACCACCCCCGGGCGTATTCGCCCGCGCCGCCTCCGGGCGACCCAGGCGTTGCGCGACCTCGTCGCCGAGACGCACGTGCGCGCCGAGCAGCTGATCATGCCGCACTTTGTCCTGCCGACGCAGCAAGGTGACGAGCCGATTCCGTCGATGCCGGGGCTCGCCCGGCTCGGCGTCGACAATCTCGTGCGCACCGTCGAGAGTGACCTCTCGCTCGGCATCCGCAGCGTCCTCCTCTTCGGGACCCCCGAGGAAGGGCGAAAGGACGCCAGCGGCAGCTGCGCCAGCGACCCCAATGGCACCGTGTCCCGCGCGATCCGCGCACTCAAGGGGCGCTTCGGGCGCGACCTGATCGTCATCACCGACGTCTGCCTCTGCGCCTACACCGACCACGGGCACTGCGGCATTGTGGAAGGTGGCCGCGTGGATAACGATCGCTCGTTAGGGCTGCTGGCCGCGATGGCCACCGCCCACGCCGACGCAGGAGCAGACATCGTGGCCCCCTCCGACATGATGGATGGACGGGTGGCGGCGATTCGCGATGCGCTCGACGCGCGCGGGCAGTCCGACGTCGCGATCCTGTCCTACGCCGTGAAGTACGCCTCGGCGTACTATGGTCCCTTCCGCGACGCGGCCGACTCCGCGCCGCAGCACGGTGACCGGCGCGGCTACCAGATGGATCCGCGTAACGCCAACGAGGCCATACGCGAAGCACGGCTCGATGAGTCGGAAGGGGCCGACATGCTGATGGTGAAGCCGGCGCTGGCGTATCTCGACGTCATCCGTCGCGTGCGCGAGACCAGCACGCTTCCGTTGGCGGCATACAACGTTTCCGGCGAGTACTCGGCGGTGAAGGCAGCGGCCGAACGCGGATGGCTGGACGAGGCGGGGATCGTTCGGGAGAACCTGCAGGCGATGGTGCGTGCCGGGGCCGACCTCGTCATCACCTATCACGCGCGTGAAGCGCTGCAACGGAGGTGGTTGTGAGTGATCGCCCGGTCTCCAAGGCATGGATGGAACGCGCCACCCGCGTACTGCCGGGAGGGGTGAGCTCGCCGGTACGCGCATTCCGCGCCGTCGGCGGGACTCCGTTGGTGATGCGCTCGGGTTCGGGTGCCGAGATCACGGATGTGGATGGTCGCCGCTACGTCGACTTCGTCTGCTCATGGGGGCCGCTCATCCTGGGGCACGCACATCCCGAGGTGCAGGCGGCGATCGTCGCCGCGGTGTCGCGAGGCACGACGTTCGGCGCCCCCTGTGAGCCGGAGATCGAACTCGCAGAGCACCTCGTGGCGGCGTACCCGGGATTGGAGCAGGTGCGCTTCGTGTCGTCCGGCACCGAGGCGACGATGAGCGCGATCCGTGTCGCGCGCGGCTTCACGGGGCGCGACCGCATCATCAAGTTCTCGGGCTGCTACCATGGCCATGCCGACCCGCTCCTCGTGGCGGCAGGATCGGGGCTCGTCACGTACGGGCGCCCATCGTCGGCGGGGGTCCCCGAAGCTTTCGCAAAGGAGACCGTCGTCCTCCCGCTGGATGATGAAGAGCGCCTGACGACGTATCTGCGTGAGCACGGCGACAAGGTGGCGGCAGTCATCATCGAGCCGGTGCCGGCCAACAACGGATTGCTGCTGCAACGCGCGGAGTTCCTCCAGGCGCTTCGCCGGGAGACCGCGCGCGCCGGCACGGTCCTCATCTTCGACGAAGTAATCAGCGGCTTCCGCCTTGCCCGCGGCGGCGCAGCCGAGTTGCTGGGGATCACCCCCGACCTCGCGACCTTTGGCAAGGTGATCGGGGGCGGGCTCCCGGTCGGCGCCTTCGGCGGACGGCGCGAGATCATGCGGCAGCTTGCCCCCGAGGGGCCCGTGTACCAGGCGGGGACGCTCTCCGGCAACGCGGTGGCGATGTCGGCAGGGCTCGCGACACTGCGCGTGCTCGAACGCGAAAACGGGTGGGCCCGTCTCGATGCGACCGGACGCGCGCTCGAGGAGATGTTGCGTCCGGTCCTCGCGCGCGCCCCCTTCCCCGCGCAATTCGTACGACTCGGCTCGCTCTTCTGGATGTCGTTGCAAGGGGGCGAGCCCCCGCGCTCGGCCGAGCGCGTCGAGGCAGCCGCCGCCGACCGTTATCGCCCGGTGTTTCACGCACTCCTCGAGGCTGGGATTGCCATCGCGCCGTCGGCATACGAGGTCGGCTTCCTGTCGTTGGCGCACACGGAGGCGCATCTTGCCCGCTTGCGCGATGCCCTCGCGTCGGCCCTTTCGTCGGCTCCTTCAGCCGGTCAATGACCGCCTTCCTTGCCCGCCGCGTTCGCGCGACCCAGGTCGGACTGCTCGTCCTGCTGACGGCGTGTAGTGCGCAGCTCGCCTATTGGATGATAGACGAGGTGCGTTACACGGCCGACGTGAAGACGCGCCTCCGCTCGGCATACGAGGCGGAGGTCGAGTCGGCCCAGTCGCTCGTGAAGGCGGGGATGAAGTGGAGTGACATCGCGTATGCCTACCCGCAAGTGAAGCTCGCGGCGGACTCGGCCACGTTGGCGCTCGATCCGCAGGTGGTGGAGCGACTCGAGAAGGAACGCTTCCACCGCCTCAACCGCTACGCGTGGGAAGGAGCGTTCTTCCTCGCGGTCCTCCTCGCGTCCATGACCATCGTGTATCACGCGGTGCGCGAGGATGCCGAGCTTCGGCGCCGTCAGGAGGAGTTCCTCGCCGCGGTGTCGCACGAGCTCAAGAGTCCGCTGGCAAGCCTTCGTTTGTCCGCCGAGACGCTGGCGCTCCGTGACCCGCCAGCCGCACGCCGGTCGGAGCTCGTCCACCGCCTGCTGGCCGATCTCGGCCGGCTGCAACGAGTCATCTTCAACCTGCTCGACACGTCGCGGCTGTCGGCGGCCGAACTGCGTGGCGCGCCGCAGCGCACCGTTTTGGCCGACGCGGTCGCCGACGTCGTTGGCGAACTGCGCGACCAGGAGGAAGGGGCCGCGCGCCTGTGCGTCGACGTCCCCAGCGACCTGGTGATCGTCGCCGACCCTGAAGGGCTGCGCACCCTCCTGCGCAACCTGATGCACAATGCGATCAAGGCCACCGCCGAGCGTGGTGATATCGCGGTGAGTGCCTCGGCCGTCCCGGCGGGTGTCAAGCTCGAGGTGGCCGACACCGGGATCGGCTTCCCGCCTGGTGAAGCCTCGCATCTGTTCGAGAAGTTCTATCGCATCGCTGGAGATCCGGGGGAGCGTCCTGCCGGGACCGGTCTCGGCCTCTACCTCGTGAGGCGATTCGCCGAGCTCGATGGCGGCACCGTGTCTGCGAGGAGCGCAGGTCCGGGGCGCGGCGCCTCCTTCACCGTGACCTGGCCGAGCGCCGACCACGCATCATGAGTACTCCTGCCCGCATCCTCCTCGTCGAAGACGAGATCAACCTGGCCCGCGGCATTCGAGAGAATCTCGAAGCGGAGGGGTACACGGTCGAGGCCGTCGGTGACGGGCTCACGGCCCTCGATCGCATCCGTCGCAAGGAGTACGGCCTCGTGATCCTCGACGTCATGCTCCCGGGAATGGACGGCTTCACGGTGTGCGAGACGGCGCGACAGGAGGGGCGCGACACGCCGGTCCTCTTCCTCACCGCCCGCGGCGGCGGTGACGATCGAATTCGCGGGCTGGAGGCCGGGGGCGACGATTACCTCGCCAAGCCTTTTCAGCTTCGCGAACTCCTGCTTCGCGTCGCGGTCATCCTGCGCCGGCGCTCGCGGTATGACGCGATGACCGCCCTGGAACCCGTGGTGCGTTTCGGCGACAACGAGTTCGACTTTCGCAGCTTCCGTGGCCGTTCGTGGGACGGCAGCGACCAGATACTAACGCAGAAAGAAGCCATGATCCTCAAGGTGCTGGCAGAACGTGAGGGAGAAGTCGTCTGGCGCGACGACATCCTCGAGAAAGTCTGGGGCGACGACGTCCTCCCTTCATCGCGCACGATCGACAACTTCATCGTGCGGTTACGGAAGCGCTTCGAGCCCGACCCTGAGCATCCGCGCTATTTCCACACCATTCGCGGGATCGGCTACCGCTTTGTGGCTGCCGGAGAGGAGGCGACGTCATGACGTCCATCCTCCTTGCCGCGCTGCGCGGCGACGCCACGCCGCGTCGCCCGCTGTGGGTGATGCGACAGGCCGGCCGCTACCTCCCCGAGTATCGCGCCCTGCGCGCACAGCACAGCTTCGAGGAGCTGTCGTCCAGCGCGCAGCTGGCGGCGGAGGTCACGTTGCAGCCGCTGGCCCGCTTCCCGCTCGATGCGGCCATCATCTTCGCCGACCTCATGAGTCCGGTGGGGGCGCTGGGGTTGCAGGTGCGCTTCGATCCCGGCCCGATCCTCTCGCATCCGGTGCGAACCGCGGCCGACATCGACGCCCTGCGCGATCCACCGCCCGACGAGATTGCGCCCGAGGTGGCGCAGGCGCTGCGCATCGTGAAGCCGGCGCTACCGGCGGGGACCGCGCTGCTCGGCTTCGCCGGGGCGCCGTGGTCACTGGCCGCCTATCTCGTGCAGGGGCGTGGCAGCCCGGGCTTCCCGGCACTCCGCGCACTCGCCGCGTGCGATCCCGGCCTCGTGACGGCACTCCTGGAGCGGCTGACGACGCTGGCCATCAAGTACGTGGGGAAGCAGGTTGAGGCAGGGGCAGATGCGGTGCAGCTGTTCGACACGTGGGCCGGTGTCCTGTCGCTCGCCGACTGGACGCGCCTCGTGCGCCCG
>DAIESF010000034.1 GCA_027346425.1 Gemmatimonadota bacterium
CTTCGTTAGGCCCGGCGTTCCCCCCCGCCAGGTCCGACAGCGAACGAAAGGCGATGAAGGGAACGCGATTCTCGTACGCGACGACTGCGACCGCTGCGCTCTCCATGTCGAGGGCGTCGGCGCGAAACGTATCCCACACCCACTCGCGATAGGCGGCGTTGTCCACGAAGGTCGGCCCGCTCACACCGTTTCCTCCGGTGACCACCTTCGGTTCATGCGCCAGGCACAACGAGTCCGAGATGCACCGGCGCAACGTCACGCGCGTGGCAACCCTGTGGGCGGTGGCCAGCGCGGTGGAGTCTGCCGCGAACCAGAAGCGCCGTTCCAGCGAATCCGCCTTGGCGCCGTGCACGGTGACCGAAGTCCCCTGCGGGAACATCATCCCGAAGCCGCCGAACGACGTCGTGATTCGCGCCGGGACAAAGCCGGTCGGCGTCTCGCGCGCGAACACCTGCTCCTGGTAGTTCCCCCACCGCGCCGGCACGGTGACGTCGCCGACGTGCAGCGACGGGTTCACCCCGCCCGCGATCCCTGAGAATACGATGGCACTGACGTTCGAGCGATCGAGCAGCGCCTGCGTCGTCATCGCCGCGTTGACCATGCTGAAGCCGCTGAGCATCAGCACCACGTCATGTCCGGCGAGGGTGCCAAGGTAGTGCGTGCGGCCGTTCACCACGCGACTGGCGGTGACGCGCGTGTTCCTGAGGAGCGTGGTGAGTTCCGCGTCGAAAGCCGAAATGATCGCGATGCGCGGGACGTCAGCCGGCGTCAGCGCGCGCGAACGCCCGGCATTGGTGGCGCACGCGGTGAGGGCGAGCACGGCAAATGCAACGCGAGCCGCGCGGGGGACTGCGGCACCCGCGCGGCGAAGGTCAGTGGTCGTCCCCACCTATCGCTCCAGCTTGAACCCCGGGT
This sequence comes from Gemmatimonadota bacterium, assembly GCA_027346425.1. GTDB lineage: Bacteria > Gemmatimonadota > Gemmatimonadetes > Gemmatimonadales > Gemmatimonadaceae > SCN-70-22. The sequence goes on from DAIESF010000034.1 coordinate 916, forward strand.
CGACCGCGGGCCGCTTGGGCGCGTTCGCCGCATACCACCCCGTCAGGTACATCCAGCGCGCCATCCGCAGCAGCTTCGGGTAGTCGATGCGCTCGGGAATGTCGCCCGCGGTGTGGTAGTCGGGGTGCAGGTTGGTCGTGTACATGAGCGACGGGACCCCCAGTCGCGCGTACGGCAGGTGATCGCTGCGGAAGAACCACCCTTCCGGGTGCGACGGACGGTCCCAGAGCGTGTCCACCACGAACTTCCCCGTCCTCGCATTGGCGGCGAGCGCCCACTGTACCAGCTCGGCCGAGCTGCGATGCGGCGGCTGGGCGCCGAGCAGCGCCGCAGTATCGGGGTTGTTGCGCCCGATCATGTCGCCATTGAGCACCGCCACCACCTGCGACAGGGGGACGACCGGGTGCGCCGAGTGGTAGCGCGAGCCAAGCAGCCCGCGCTCCTCGGAACCGGGGTGAACGAAGAGCACCGAACGCTTCGGCCGCTGCGCAACCATCGCCCGTGCCGCGGCGAACTCGGCGACACTCACCGATGCGTTGTCGTCAGCCCCGGCCAGCACCGAATCGCCCGACTCGAGGAGGCGCACCCCGTTCGCGTCCTGGTGCGAGCTGTAGAGCACCCACTCGTCGCGCAGCGTGGGGTCGGTGCCGCGAATCCCCCCGATCACGTTCACCGAGGGTGCCTCGAAACGCTCGAGCCGAATGGAGAGCGTCGCGTTAGGCTGCTGGCGCAGCGTCGCCTGCAGCGCGGCACGCACCAGGAAGGCCGGGACCGGCCCCGAGCCGGCCACCGGGAGCGGCGCCACGCGATCCGACAGCCCGGCGGCCCGTGGGGTGGCATGGTCAACGTCGTACAATCCGCGCGCGCGTTGCACCGAGACGGCGTCGAAGGCCGCGTCGACCGAATCGCTGGCGACGAGCAGGACGGCAACCGGACCGCGGCGCTCCAGTGTGCGAAGCGAGGCGGCAATCGCCGCCTCCGCGTATCGCACGCGCGTCGGGTAGCTCGTCGTGCGCACCATCGCCGGGGGGGGCGTGACCACCGGCGTCGCCACGATGCGCCCGCGCACGTCCACCGTCGTGTCGGCGGCGTCGGCCAGCCAGAGAACATCGCCCGACGCCTCCAGCGGGACCACACTGATCGGGACGATATCGCCAAAGATCGGCAGCGCCGTTCCGCCGATGGAGGCAGTGCTCGCCGTCGACGAGACGCGCGTGCGCACCAGGTTGAACCACTGGAACCACGTCCCCCCTTCGCCCATCGGTTTGAGGCCGAGCCGTGCATACTGCTCGGCGACCCAGATCGACGCGCGCATTTCGTCCAGCGTCCCCCCTTCCCGTCCGCGCATCTCCGGCGAGGCCATGGCGTACAGGTCGCGCTTGAGGTCGGACTCACGGATCGCCGCCCACGCGCGGGCAGCCGGTGGGGCGACCTGGGGTGGGGCAATCGGGGATTGCGCGACGAGGGCGATCGGGGTGGCGATCGACAGGGCCATCGCACAGGCGTGTGCGAGGCAGGCGAAAGGGAGGCGGCGAGTCATCCGGGGAAATCAATCGCCGCGCGCGGTGCGCGCCAGATCGGCGTGGGGAAGTGACACCGCGAATCTGCCCCGCCCTCTTTCGTCGCGCGCCGGCATGTCGTTGGATCGCGATGTTCGGCAACCACGCGTTATGCAATCCAGCCTCGCGTTGCCGCCTTGCGCGCCAGCACCACCAGGGCGACGGCGACGACCAGCACGAGCCCTTGCAGCACGAAACCGACGGCGCCTGCCTGCGAGGCCGATCCGCTCAGGGCGAAGAGCCAGACGTCCTGGCAAATCACACCTACCAGCGAGGCGACGAGCAGTGGGGTCGCCCAGCGCTTGCGCATGATCAATCCCACGCACCCCGCCGCGCCCGCCCAGACCGCGATCGCCGTTGCGGCGATGGA
>DAIESF010000043.1 GCA_027346425.1 Gemmatimonadota bacterium
CGCAACGCGTCGCTCAAGTTCGTGAGCGACATGGTGACGCTGCGGGTCGAGAATGCCTCCACCGCCTTTACCAACCGCTATCACGCGGGCCAGCTGCTGCGCATCCCGGTGGCCCACGGCGACGGGCGTTTCACGATCGACGCCGATGGGCTCAAGGCGCTCGAGGATGCCGGCCAGGTCGTGTTCCGTTACGTGGATGGCAGCGGCCGCGTCACCGACGCCGCCAACCCGAACGGGGCCCTCGACAATATCGCCGGCATCATCAACGCGCGCGGCAACGTGCTCGGGATGATGCCGCACCCCGAGCGCGCCGTGAACCCGCTCCAGGGGAGCACCGATGGGCTCGCCCTGTTCGAGAGCATGCTCGCCGCCGTCGCCGCCTGACCGTTCCCACACGACACTCTTCCTCCTGCCTGCATACAGTCATGAATGAGAACAAGCCCTCGCGCACCGAAGACGAGTACTTCGTCAAGCAGGACGCCGAACTGATCAAGGAGCAGCGCGCACGCCTCGATGCCGAGCGCGCCAACGCCGAGCGCAAGTCGCACTACATGAAGTGCCCCAAGTGCGGCGGCAGCCTCGAGGAGACGGAGTTCCACCACATCAAGATCGACCGCTGCCCCGACTGCAAGGGCGTCTGGTTCGACGCCGGCGAAGTGGAAATGATGGAGCACGTGGACCAGAGCCAGATCCGCTCGTTCGTGCGCTCGATGTTCGGGTTGAAGTGGTAATGGGCGCCACCCCACGCGCCGGCGATCCGGCGATCACGGCGGAGCTCGTCGCCGAGCACGGGCTCACCCCTGACGAGTACGAGCGCCTCGTGCGCCTCCTGGGGCGCACGCCAACCCACACCGAGCTCGGCGTAGTCAGCGCGCTCTGGAACGAGCACTGCTCGTACAAGCACTCCAAGCCAGTGTTGCGCACCCTCCCCACCGAGGCCCCGTGGGTGCTGCAGGGGCCGGGGGAGAACGCCGGCGTGATCGCGGTCGGCGATGGGCTCGCCGTGGCGTTCAAGATCGAATCGCACAACCATCCGTCGGCGGTCGAGCCCTACCAGGGGGCAGCGACCGGCGTGGGCGGGATCCTCCGCGACGTCTTCACGATGGGAGCCAGGCCCATCGCCATGCTCAACTCGCTTCGCTTCGGATCGTTGGACTCGCCGCGCGTGCGGTGGCTCTTTGCCGGCGTGGTGAAGGGGATCGGCGACTACGGCAACTGCGTCGGGATTCCCACCGTCGCCGGCGAAGTGGTGTTCGACCCGGCGTACGAGGGGAACCCGTTGGTGAATGCGATGTGCGTCGGCCTCATGCGCGAGGAAGAGCTCATCACCGCCAAGGCGCAGGGCGTCGGCAACCCGATCATCGCGGTGGGGGCCCGCACCGGGCGCGACGGCATCCACGGCGCATCCTTCGCGTCCGAAGATCTCACCGAGGCCAGCGAGGCCAAGCGCCCGCGCGTGCAGGTGGGCGACCCGTTCACGGAGAAACTCCTCCTCGAGGCGTCGCTCGAGCTGATTCGCAGCGGCCACATCGTCGCCATCCAGGACATGGGCGCCGCCGGCCTCACGAGCTCGTCAGCCGAGATGGCGGCGCGCGGCGACGTCGGCGTCACGATCGACACCGCCCGCGTCCCCGTCCGCGAGCCGGGGATGACGCCGTACGAGATCCTCCTCTCCGAATCGCAGGAACGCATGCTCGTCGTCGCCATCAAGGGACACGAACACGAGGTGAAGGCGATCCTGGAGAAATGGGACCTCACCGCCGAGGTCATCGGCGAGGTCATCGCCGAACCGGTCTATCGGGTGACCGAGGGTGACCACGTCGTCGCCGAGTTTCCCGGCTCGAAGCTGGTGACGGAATGCCCGGTCTATCATCCCGAGGCGCGTGAGGGCGAGGCGGTCAAGGCGCTCCGCGCGCAGGACCCGCACGCCGTCGCGCCCCGGCCCGAGGAGCAGGACCCGCTGTGGACGCTCCATCGCCTGCTCTCCAGCCCGACGATCGCCAGCAAGACGTGGGTCTACCGCCAGTATGACTCCACGGTGCGGGGGAGCACGATCGTCGGCCCCGGCCCGGCAGACGCTGCTGTCGTGCACCTGCACGGCACCCACAAGGCGATTGCCACGAAGACGGACTGCAACGGCCGCTACGTTTACCTCGAGCCTCGCACCGGCGGTCGGATCGCGGTGGCCGAGGCCGCGCGCAACGTGGCCTGCACCGGCGCGCGTCCAATGGCGATCACCAACTGCCTCAACTTCGGGAATCCCAAGCGCCCCGAAGTCTTCCACCAGTTCACGGAAGCGGTGGGCGGGATGGGAGACGCCTGTCGTGCGTTAGGCACCCCGGTCACCGGCGGCAACGTCTCGTTCTACAACGAGAGTCCGATCTCGGTGGTCTTCCCCACCCCGACCATCGGGATGGTGGGACTCATCGACGACGTGCGCTGGGTCACCCGCGCCAGCTTCGCCGCCGACGGCGACGCCATCGTCCTCCTCGGCGACTTCACCGACGAGCTGGGCGCCAGCGAGTACCTGTCGCGCATCCACGGCCTAACGAGCGGGGCGCCACCTCGCTGCGACCTCGCGGCGGAGAAGCGGCTCATCGATGCGCTGCTCGAGTGCATCCGGGCGGGGCACGTCGCCTCGGCGCACGACTGCTCCGACGGTGGCTTCGCCGTCGCCCTGGCCGAGTGCGCGATGATGGACCGTGACAAGGCCGTGGGGGTCGACGTCGACCTCACCCCGTGGGCCAGCCTGCCGCAGCGCGCCGTGCTGTTCGGCGAGGCGCAGGGACGCGTGATCGTCTCCGCGCCGTCGCCGAGCGACGTTGTGAAAGCGGCCAGGCATGCCGGCGTGCCGGCCCATGTCATCGGGCGCGTCGGTGCGCCTGGCGGGACGTTCCGGATCCGGCTGGCCACCGGGGTCGTCGAGACGCCGGTCGCGACGCTTGCCGAGGCCTTTCACGAGGCCATTCCGCGCATCATGACGCGCGTGGCGACCGCCACGATCGAAGCGCACGAAGGGACGCAGGAGAGCTGAGCCATGTGTGGAATCTTCGGAGTGTTCGGCACGGACCAGGCGGCGGCGATCACCCACCTGGGGCTCTACTCCCTCCAGCATCGCGGGCAGGAGTCGGCCGGGATCGTCGCGGTCGACGGTGACTCGGTGGCCCGCGGGACGCGCAAAATGGGCCTGGTCGGCGAAGGACTCTCGCCGCACGAACTGGAGACGCTCCCCGGTCCGATCGCGATCGGTCACACGCGATACAGCACCGCCGGATCGTCCTCCATCGAGAATGCCCAGCCGGTCCTGGCCCGCTTCAAGGGGGGACACATCGCCCTGGCGCACAACGGCAACCTCACCAACGCCATCGAGATTCGGGCGAAGCTCGAGGACTCGGGGTCGATCTTCGCCAGCACGATGGACTCGGAGGTGATCGTGCACCGCCTCGCCCGGGCCTCGGAGGCGCTCCCCGAGTACATGCTGGCCGAGGCGCTGACCGGGGTCGATGGCGCGTACTGCCTCGTGGTCGTCATCGGCGAGACGCTCCTCGCCGCACGCGATCCGCGCGGCTTCCGCCCGCTGGTCGTCGGCTCGCTGGGCGACGGCTACGTCTTCGCCTCGGAGACCTGCGCCCTCGACATCGTCGGGGCGACGCTGATCCGCGAGGTGCAACCCGGGGAGATCATCGCCGTGGACAAGGACGGGATGCGCGCCTTCCAGGCGACCCCCGCCCGCCAGTTGCATCGATGCGTCTTCGAGCACGTCTACTTCGCGCGGCCGGACTCGTACGTGTTCGGCGGTTCGGTGGATCGCGCCCGCCGGGCCCTCGGGCGCCAGCTGGCCAAGGAGCAAC
>DAIESF010000068.1 GCA_027346425.1 Gemmatimonadota bacterium
TACACAGGACGGCACCGGCTCAGGGTGGGCCGGGGCCGAGCATAACGACGCGGCGCAGGTGAACTTCGCGGCGGTGAGCCGGCGGGCCATCGAGAAGGCGCGCGCGTCCCGCAACCCGGTGGCCATCGAGCCGGGGCGCTACACGGTCATCATGGAGCCGCAGGCGGTGGGCGACCTCTGCCAGCTGATCGCCTTCTATGCCGACGCCCGCGCCACCGACGAAGGGCGCTCCCCCTTCGTGAAGCAGGGAGGCGGGACGAAGATCGGGGAGAAGATCCTCGACGAGCGCATCAACATCTACGCCGACCCGGCCGATCCGATGGTCCGCGCCCAGCCCTTCGACGGCGACGGGCTCCCGTTAGGTAGGCAGGAGTTCGTGAAGAACGGCGTGCTCAAGACGCTGTACTACTCGCGCTTCTGGGCCAAGAAGAAGGGCGTGCCGCCGACCGGCGCCCCGACGTCGTTCCTGATGAGCGGCGGGACGTCGAGCGTGGACGACATGATCAAGGCCACGCCGCGCGGTATCCTCGTCACGCGCCTGTGGTACCTCCGCGAGGTCGACCCGCGCACGCTGCTCTACACCGGGCTCACGCGCGATGGCACCTTCCTAATCGAGAACGGGAAGATCACCAAGTCGCTCAAGAATTTCCGCTTCAACGACTCGCCCCTCTTCATGCTCAACAACGTGGAGATGCTTGGGCGCCCCGAGCGGCTGGCGGGAACGGAGGCGGGGGGCGCGGTCGTGGTGCCGGCGGTGAAGGTGCGGGACTTCAACTTCACCTCGCTCTCCGACGCGGTCTGAGCGCGAAGAAGTCGAGAAGACGAACGGACAACAAGGTGAGCGGCGCCCGTGGGTTTACCTGCGGGCGCCCGCTTCTTACAATGCGTGCGTGGGCACTCGTGAGGCGTGGGACATCGCGGCGCGCTTTCCGTCATCCTTCCTCTGGGGGGTGGCGACCTCGGCGTACCAGATCGAGGGCGCGCTCAACGCCGATGGACGGGGACGGTCGATCTGGGAATCGTTCTGTGAGCGGCCAGGAGCGATCGATCGCGGCGACGATGCCTCGGTCGCCTGCGACCATTACCACCGATACCGCGACGACATCGCGCTGATCCGCGACCTCGGGGTCGGAAGCTACCGCTTTTCCATCGCCTGGCCCCGCATCCAGCCCACCGGCCAAGGGGCGGCAAACCGCGCCGGCCTCGCCTTCTACGAACGGTTGGTCGACGGGCTCCTCGAGGCGGGCATTCGCCCGTTCCCCACGCTCTACCACTGGGACCTCCCCCAGGCGCTGGAGGACACCGGCGGCTGGGCAGCCCGCGACACCGCTGCCCGCTTCGCCGACTACACGGCGCTCGTTATGCAGGTGCTCGGCGACCGCGTCGATCATTGGGCACTCTTCAACGAGCCCTTCATCTTCACCTCGCGCGGCTACTTGCTCGGTCGGTACGCACCGGGGCGCCGCAGCCTTCCCGACTTCCTGCGCGCGGTGCACGTGGTGACCATGGCCCATGCCGACGGATTTCGTGCCGCCAAGGCCGTGCGCCCAAGCGCCCAGGTCGGCTCGGTCTTCGCCATGGCCCCGTGCGAGCCCGCCACGGACTGTGACGATGACCGCGCCGCCACGGCCTATGCCGACGCCGTCTTCAATCGCCTCTTCACGGCCCCGCTCTTCACGGGGCGGTATCCACAGCCGTTCCTCGACAGCATCCCGCTCAAGGCGCTCGCCATGCGCCCCGGTGACACCGAGCGCATGCGCGTCCCGCTCGACTTCCTCGGCGTCAACACCTACTACCGCCTCGTCGTCAGCAGCGGGGGAGACAACCGCCCCGATCTCCCGTACTTCCTGTTCGACGTCCTATCCGACCAGCGTACCACCGGGGGGCATGCCGACTTCTCGGCCCCTGGTGGCAACATCCTCCGCATCGAGAACGCCTTCGGGCGCAGCGAGGGGAAACGAACGGCGATGGGATGGGAGATCTGGCCGCGCGCGCTGCACGACGTGTTGCTATCCATCACCAGGGACTACGGCGCGATCCCCATCGAGATCTGTGAGAGCGGGTGCGCCTTCGACGAGTCGCCGGGGACCGACGGCGTCGTCCACGACCAGGGGCGCATCGCATATCACCGCGCGCACATCGCCGCCGTCGCCGAGGCGATGCAGGGCGGCGCCAACGTGCGGAGCTATCACGCCTGGAGCCTGTACGACAACTTCGAGTGGGCGTCGGGATATCGCCCGCGCTTCGGCCTCGCGCACGTCGACTTCGCCACCCAACGGCGCACGCTCAAGGACTCGGCCCACTGGTATCGTGACATCTGCCGAGCCGCTCGGGGCAACGTTGGCGCCGCCGTGGGGTATGGCGACTGATGCCCGCGATCCTCCTCTTTACAGACGTCGATGGCACGCTCCTCGATCGCGAGGGGCGATATGCGGTATCGAGCGACGAGATCGCGCGGGCGAAGGATCGTGTCGCGGTGATCCTCGCCTCCAGTCGCACGATCCTCGAGCTGTCGCGTAACCAGCGCGACCTCGGGCTCGACGGCCCCCTCGTCGCCGAGAACGGTGCGGTGGTCGCGCTGCCATGGAGCGATGCACTGTCCGACGTTGGGGCATACGAGGAGATCGACGGGCGTAAGTGGTGTGTCGTGGCCGTCGGGGCGCCGGTCCCGGAGTTGCGCGCCGAGGCGCGGACTGTGGCCAATTCGTTAGGCGCCCGCTACGTTGACCAGTGCGAGGTCGAGCCCCACATCGGGCGCCGGTACTCCCTCGCGCTGCGTCCGCCCCCCGGCCACGACGCATCGACGCTTGAACGATTGGCTGATGCCCTCCGGCGCCGGGGGCGCTCGGTGGCGTCGGGCGGCGCATGGCTCTGCGTCACCGGCGGGGCCGACAAGGGACGCGGTGTGCGGACGGTGTTAGATTGCTACAAGCGGCTGGCGCGCCCCGTGGGGATCGTGGCCGCGGCTGGGGACGGCGACAACGATGTCCCGCTCCTCCTGGCCGCCACGCGTCGGTTCGTGATCAGCCGCGACGACGGCACGTGGCACCCTGCCCTGCGCGCGCTCCCTCGAGTGGAGTGTGTGCCCATCCCCGGGATCGCTGGCTGGCGGGAGGTCATCCGCCAACTGGCCGCACCGCAGGAGGTATGATGGTCCTGCACACCGAACGCCCGCGCTGGACGCTGAGCGTCCTCACCATCCCCAAGCGCGAACCGTACCTCGCCCAGCTGCTCGAATCGTTAGGCGATGCGAAGCTCCCGCGCGGGACGGTCGTCGACGTCGTGTACAACTGGGACACCCGCGAGCGTCCGCACGATGTGGTGCGCCGCCTCCGCCGCGCGCGGCGCGGGCTCAGCGTCAACGTGCACTTCAACACCCAGCGCCCCACCATCGTCGGCGGGCGCGCACAGCAACTCAATCACTGCAAGACTCCCCTCGTCGCCTTCATCGACGACGACGTCACCATCCACGGCGACCTCCTCGGCGTCCTCGAAGACGAAATGCGCCGCCTCCCGGTCGGGATCCTCGGCGTGCAGTCGCTCGTCGAGGACACCGACCGCCGTTTCAAGCCCCGCCGCTCCACGCCACACATCGACCTGCACGGGCTGCGCTTCATGCCGGTGCAGGGAATGCTGGTGGCCGGATACCGCCGCCTGTTCCTCGACATCGGCGGCTTCAACCCGCGGCGCGAGTTCTGGGGCGAGTGGACGGAGTTCAACCTACGCATGTGGCGCAGCGGCTTCCCGAGCGGGTACGTCATGAACGGCGCCTACTTGCGCCACTGGGAAAAGGCCCCCGAGTCGCCCACCCGCAACATGGCGGGGCGCGAGGACCACATCCTGTGGGGGTTGATGTGCACGGCGCTCGAATACGAGGCCGTGGATGCGCGCGTGGAAACGGAGGCGTTCTGGGAGTTGCTCGAGTCGCGCTACATCGCGTATGCGTTCGGTCAGAACGCCCCGGTACGAGATGTGCTACGCTCGGCGTTGCGTCTCGTCCCCAAGTTGAGCGCGGAGTACCCCGCCATCGCCGCCTTCCGCGACCTGGTGCGGGCGCACCCATTCGAGTTCATGCCCTTCCATCGCTTCACCTCCGACGACGTGTCGCGCGTCCTCACGCACGCCGAGTCGCGCATTGCTGAGTATCGAGACGACGTGTGGGACAGTCGCAGGACCCGCGCGGCGCGCTGGGTGCGCCAGAAGCTGGCCCGGGCATAGCACCTCATGCACGTCTCGTTCGCCGGACGGCCGTGCGCCGTGGCGCTCCTTGGCTGCATGCTCGCAGTAGGAAGCGCCTCGGCAGCACCGCCAACACGCGCAGCAGCGCCCCAGTCTCCAGTCGCCGGCGATTCGACGCGTGTACTCATCGATGGCGCGCTGCAGCGTAACCTCGACGCAGACTACGACCGGGCGCTCGCACTCGTGAACCGGAAACTGCTCGCGTCACCGAACGATGCGGTCCTCCTGCACTACCGGGGATTCATCCTGTATCGCAAGGCGTCGATCCTCGTGTCAGGAAAGGGGGACCGCAAGCTCGCCAAGGGATTGCTCGAGGAAGCCGGACGTTCGCTCGAACGTTCCGACGCCACGCTGCACTGGCCCGAGACGCGTGCGCTGCGATCGGCGGTGTTGGGGCAGCTGATCGCCTTTTCCGGGCGCATGGGAGCCATCCGGTTGGGCCCTCGCGCCTCTCGCCTGCTCGACGAGGCGATGGCGATGGGCCCCGACAACCCGCGTGTGTGGATGCTCCGTGGTGTCTCGGCGATCTTCAAGCCCCGAATCTTCGGCGGCGGTCTGGGGAAGGCTGAGCACGACCTGTTGCACGCCGTGTCTCTCTTTGCCAACGACTCCCCGGCACCGCCCGCGCCCTGGTGGGGGTACGCCGAGACCTTTGGATGGCTTGGCCAAGTCTACGCCAAGCAAGGCAGGGTCGAGGAAGCGCGCGCTGCGTACGCGCGGGCCCTGGAGCTGGAGCCGGCAAATGCGTGGGTGCGGGACTATCTGGTGCCGGCGTTGGATCACGGCGCGCGATAGCGCACGGCGAGCTAGCCGGGGCGAACCGGTCAGGGCGAGCCAGTCAGCAGGGCGCGACCGCCCTCGCCGCGATCAGCTACCGTGCGCGCTCCAGCGCCGCGGCCACACCTTCGATGGGGGTGGGGAGATAGAGGTGCATCCCCAGCGCACTCCACCCGTTGCGCCTGAAGAGTGACCGCCACCACGCCGGTGCGCGCGCTTCGGCCCGCGTGAAGTCCCCCGCGGCGTCGTCAGCGCTGGTGAAGACCTCGAAGTAGGCAGCGCCGACGCACAGCCCTCCCAGCGCCTTGAGCCCGGTGGCCAGTTCTCGTGGTGCGATGTAGTTCAGGACGCCGCAGCAGAGCACCAGGTCGAAGTCATCGGGGAGTTCGAGTGAGCCGACTTGGCCAAAGGTTCCCAGCCGGATGTTTCGCTTCTTGCCGAACCGTTGCACCGCGTACTCACTGGCGTCGACGCCGTAGTAACTCGCCCCCGGTCGGATCTTCTTGAGGGCGAGCGACCAGTTCCCCTCCCCAGCACCCACATCGAGCACCTTGCGCACAGGGCGCTCGAAGAGGTACTCCGTCGCCGCCACGACAAAGCGCAGTTGACGCTCGATATCAGTCGGTGACTTCACCCGGTGCCGGGGATGACGGTACCACTTGTTGAAGTACGCGCGGTCGTAGTGAGTAGCGGGGCGAACGAGGGACACGGTCTTCTCTAGAGAGCGAGCGGACGAAAAGGCGAGCGGACGAACGTCTCGGCTACAAACATGGAGTGGATGCAACGCAATTGCACGGTGCCGGAGGTCGCGGGTCCCGATGTCCGACTTTCGCCTGGGGCGAGGCTTGGTAGCTTCCTGCGAGCCGACCATGCGGCTTCCACGATCTTACTCGGCAACTCGGTGTCTCCTCATTCCTCCTCTCCCCACTCCTTCGTCCCCGCGGTCCACCGTCGCCTGTGGGGACGCATGCCATCGGGAGAAGCGGTGTTCGCCTACCACGTCACCAATGCCCGGGGGAGCCGCCTGACCGTCGTCACGTTAGGAGCGACCGTCACCACCCTCCGGGTGGCGGACCGCGATGGTGCCTTCGACGATGTAGTGCTGGGACTGCAGGACGTGGACGGATATCTCACCCGCTCCCCGTACTTCGGGACCGTTGTCGGGCGCTACGCCAACCGCATCGCGCGGGGGCGTTTCACGCTCGACGGGGTGGAATACGCCCTGGCGACCAACAACCCGCCCAACCACCTCCACGGCGGCGTGATCGGCTTCGACAAGCACGTCTATGCTGCGCGCGCCGTCACCTGCAACGAGGGACGCGGAGTACGCCTCACCCGGACCAGCCCCGACGGCGAAGAAGGGTACCCGGGCGAAGTGCACTTTGCCGTGCGCTACCTGCTGGACGACGACGACCGCGTCATCATCGACTACCAGGCGACGACGACCCGGGCCACACCGTTCAACCCCTCGCAGCACTCCTATTTCAACCTCGCGGGCACTCGGCGAGGCGATGTGCTGGGGCACGAACTCGCCATCCATGCCGATCGCTACACGCCAGTCGACGCCACCCTGATCCCCACCGGCGAGCTGGCACCTGTCCACGGCACACCGTTCGACTTCCAGTCGCCAACCTCGATCGGCGCCCGCATCGCGGATGCGCATCCGCAGCTCGCGATCGCTGGCGGCTACGATCACAACTACGCGCTGCATCCACCCACGCGCCCTGGAGCGCTGGTCCACGCTGCCCGCGTGCACGACCCACTCACCGGTCGCACCCTCGAC